>JAZQZK010000159.1:0-8969 GCA_045634025.1 Candidatus Scatosoma sp. | reverse complement strand
CATGCTTGCCCTTCGCACCAAATATGGCGTTAGCATGTCTGACTATAAACAAACCTTTGGCGTTGCGCTTGCTGAAGATTTCCCTATCGCCCTTAAAAAGACGGTCAAATATCTTGAACTTGACGGCGACAATTTGCGTATCAAGGACGAATACTTATACACACAAAATAGTATATTGATGTACTTCATGGAAGAACCTCATGAGAACGGTTAATTTCGTTTGATACTGCGTTGAAGCCCTTGACAATACTACTTGGTATTGCCTTCGGTCTTCGCCTTGTCTAAAACGGAAATTCCCTTGTTCTCGAACGGTTAATTTCGTTTGATAATGCGTTAAAAAATCAAACAACAAACAATCATTTTAAGGAAGAAAAATATGATATCCGAAAAAGTTTATGAAAAGTATATGCTTGATGCATTGCAAGAAATTTTAGCGGTGGATAGCCCGACTGGGTTTTCTAAATGCATCAATGAAAAGCTCGTTGGAATGCTCAAAGAACTCGGTTACAATGCCGAAGTCACCAACAAACGCGCGGTACGCGTCTGTGTAAAGGGAAAGAGCTCGGAAAAGAAGTTAGCAATTTCCGCGCACGTGGATACGCTCGGCGCGATGGTTAAGAATATTTCGGGGAACGGCGAATTGCGTTTCACTCGTCTTGGCGGGCCTACGCTTGCGACGTTAGACGGGGAATATTGCAAGATTTACGCGGACGGCGGAAAGGTCTATACAGGCACTTTCCTTTCCGATTCTCCTTCTTGCCACGTGTATAAGGACGCAGGCACGAAAGAGAGAAATGAAGATACTATGTACGTGCGCATTGACGAAGAAGTGAACTCTAAAGCGGACGTAGAAAAGCTTGGAATCCGCGTTGGAAGTTTAATCGCAATCGACACTAAAACCACGATTTTGGATAGCGGATATATCAAGTCTCGTTTCCTTGACGACAAAGCGGGTAGCGCGTGTTTGCTTGCCGTTTTGTACGCGATGAAACGCGAAAATCTCACGCCTGCCTACGACGTTGACTTCTATTTCACTAACTACGAAGAAGTCGGTCACGGCGCGGCGACGATCGCCAAAGACGCGGACGAACTGCTCGCCGTTGATATGGGTTGTATCGGCAACGGGCTTTCCTGCAAGGAAACGCAGGTTTCGGTGTGCGTAAAGGACGGTCACGGACCTTACGATTACGAAATGGTCGAAAAATTACTTTCGCTCGCAAAAGAAAACGGCGTAGATTACGCGGCGGACGTGTATCCGTATTACGGCTCGGACGTAGGCGCGGCATGGTCGGCAGGGGCAGACGTCAAGGGCGGTTTGATCGGGCCCGGCGTACACGCTTCGCACGGTATGGAACGCACGCATAAAAAGGGCTTGGTGGCTACCGTGTCCTTGATTAGCGCGTATTTGGGGCTTTGATATGCAAAAACAAACCAAAGTTTCCGCAGCGATAATTTTCGAAAACGGCAAGGTTTTTGCCGTCAAGCGTGGCGCGTGTAAGTACGACTATTTAGCGCATAAATACGAATTCCCGGGCGGAAAATTCGAAGAGGGAGAAAGCGGTGAAGATTGCATAAAACGCGAAATGAAAGAAGAACTTTTAATGGACGTCAACGTCCGTTCGTTGTTCGCAGTTGAACGCTTTTCTTATCCCGATTTCACCGTGGAGTTATATCTCTACGAGTGCGAACGGCTCTCGGAGTTCGCCTTAACGGAGCACGAAAGCTACGCGTGGTTTTCCCCTTGCGAGCTTGAGCCTAACGAATGGGCGCCTGCGGACGCGGAAATTCTCCGCTCGATAAAACGAGTATTCGGTGGCGAAGAAAACGCTTAAGGGCAAGTAAAAATTACGGAGAGTGATAGAATGTCTAATCAAGTCAAACCCAAAATAGCTGTTTACGGCGCAGGGGCGATGGGTACGGTACTCGGCGCGCTTCTCACCAAAACAGGCGCGGACGTTACGCTAATCACTAGAAACCAAGCCCACGTGGACGGGCTTAATAAAAAGGGCGCGAAGATCATCTGCACGGCGGTTGGAACGGAAATGACCATACCCGTGTACGCGATCACGCCATCAAGCTTGACGGAAAAATACGATTTAATCTTCCTTATGACCAAGCAACGCGAGAACGAAAAAACAGCAAACTTCTTGCTTGACTACTTAAAGGAAGACGGTGTGATTTGTACCACGCAAAACGGTTTACCAGAACGCCTTTTATCGGAAATTCTCGGCGTGGAAAAAACGTACGGCGCGGTGATGAGTTGGGGGGCGACCTTCGTCGGAGACGGCGCGGTTGAGCTTACGTCCAAGCCAAACTCCATGACTGTCGAAGTCGGTGGCTATGAAAACGATAACGCTAAAACGCAATGGATTGCCGATATTTTAACGCCGATAAGCGAAATTATTCAAAACCAAAACTTCGTGAAAACAACGGATAATCTTGCAGGGGTAAGATGGAGCAAGCTCGCTCTTAACGCGACGTTTTCAGGGCTTTCCTGTGTAACGGGGCTTAAATTCGGCGAAATAGCAAACCGCTTAAAGACGAGAAAAATCGCCTTAAAAATTTTACAAGAAACCTTTTTAGTCGCAAACTCGCTTGGTGTAAAGCTCGCGCCGATGCAGGGTCACGATATGCAAAAATTACTCGGTGGAAGGGGATTTTTGAATAAAATCAAGGGTATCATACTACTTCCTATCGCGATGAAAAATCACCGTGAACTCGTATCTGGTATGCTCAAAGACATTGAAAAGGGTAGAAAATGCGAGATTGATTACATCGACGGCGTAGTCGCCGAGCTTGCAAAACAATCGGGGGTACAAACTCCTTGCGTAGAAAAGGTTGTAGAAATCGTACACGGCATCGAAAACGGCTTGTACGAGCTTTCCTATGACAATATAAACTTTTTCTAAAACGAAAAAACGAAAATAAACCACAAAGAAGGATAAAAATATGGATTTAATTAAATTAGCAGACGCATTAATTCCCGACGAGAACGTGAAAGAGCTTTCTTATTACGAAGAAAGATATCCTGAACGAGACCTTGAAAAAGGCGCGGAAGTCACTCGTCTTGCGCCTAGCCCCACGGGCTTTATGCACCTTGGCAACTTATACGTTGCGCTCGCAAACGAACGTATCGCGCACCAAAGCGGTGGTGTGTTCTATCTTCGTATAGAAGACACGGACGAAAAACGTAAAGTGGAAGGGGCGGTGGAAGTTATCCACTCGTCGCTCAAATACTTTGGCGTAGTCTTCGACGAAGGCGCGGATCTTTGCGGAGAATACGGCCCGTACTATCAACGCCAACGCGCGGAAGTGTACCATGCCTACGCGAAAGAACTCATCAAAAAAGGCTTAGCATACCCTTGTTTCTGTGGCGAAGAAGACCTTGAAAAGACGAGAGAATACCAAACGGAAAACAAGCTTTTACCCGGGTACTACGGCGAGTTCGCAAAATGTAGAAACTTAACCGAGGAAGAAATTTACGAGAACTTAAAGGCAGGCAAGCCCTACGTTATCCGCTTGAAATCTCAAGGCGACGTGGAGAAAAAGCACGCCTTCCGTGATGCGGTAAAGGGCGAAATCACCGTCACCGAAAATAACCAAGACGTAGTCATTTTGAAATCGGACGGTATCCCCACTTACCATTTCGCGCACGCAATCGACGACCATTTCATGCGTACGACGCTCGTTATCCGTGGGGAAGAATGGCTCTCGTCCCTTCCTATCCATATCGAGCTTTTCAACGTACTCGGCTTCAAATTACCCAGATACGGCCACAATTGCTCCATTCAAAAAATCGACGGCGATACCCGTCGCAAACTTTCCAAGCGTAAAGACCCCGAAGCGTCCTTGACCTTCTATCGTGAACAAGGCTACTTGCCCGAAGCGGTTAGAACGTACATGATGACCCTTCTTAACTCCAACTTCGAAGAATGGCTCTTAAAATTCCCCGACAAGCCCTTGGACGAATTCAAATACTCCATCGGCAAAATGGGAAAGAGTGGCGCGCTCTTTGATATCTTAAAACTCAACGATATCTCCAAGAACTGCTTAGCAAAGCTCGACGAAAAGCAAGCCTTTGACTTCTTCAAGTCTTGGGCGGACGAGTACGGCACGGACGAGCAAAAAACGTATTTTGTAAACGAAGAATATTTATTGAAAGCGCTCGCATTATGCATGGGCGTAGGAGGGAAAAAACGCAGAAAGGACTTCATCTGCGCAAAACAAGCAGTAGAAAGTCTTTCCTATTTCTTCGACGAATCGTTTGCGCCCGACTACGCTTACCGCTTTGAGAACGGACTCGTTAAGAAAATCCTTGCCGACTTCAAGGCGGTTTACAGCTACGAAGACGATTGCTCGGTATGGTTCAATAAAATGAAAGAAGTTGCAGACGCGAACGGCTTTGCGTCGGATATGAAAGCGTATAAAGCAAACCCCGAGAACTATCTTGGCAACGTTTCGGACGTCGCGGAAATGCTCAGAATCGCAACGACGGGGCTTTCCAACACCCCCGACCTTTGGACGATTATGCAAATTTTAGGCGAAGAAAGAACACTTGCAAGACTCGACAAAGCAATCAATTTTTTAGCTTAAGGGCAGGGCAGGTACGAGAGTTTTAACATTTCTCGCTTGCTTTCGCATATAATAAAAACGGTGGAACTATGAACAGTTTATCAGTAATAGAAAAGGAAATCGGCGGTACGCCGATCGTCCGCCTAGAAAAAATAGAGAAGGACTTGAACTTAAAAGCGGAGCTGTACGCAAAGCTTGAAGGCGCAAACCCCACAGGCTCAAGCAAAGACCGCGCCGTTTTGTATATGCTCAAAAAAGCGGAACAAACGGGCGAACTTTTAACGGGCGGAACGGTGATTGAGCCGACGAGTGGTAACACGGGCATTTCCCTTGCCGCATTATGCGCGGTTAAGGGCTATAAATGTATAATCGTCATGCCGGAAACGATGAGCGAAGAACGCAAAAAGCTCATGCGCGTTTACGGCGCAGAACTCGTCTTAACGGACGGCGCGCTTGGTATGCAAGGCGCGATTGAAAAAGCAAAAGAACTTCAAGAGAAAACACCCAACTCCATCATCTTAGGGCAGTTCGAAAATACTGAAAATGCGACCGCGCATTATTTAACGACAGGCCCTGAAATTCATAAAGAGATGGGGGGCAGGTACGAGATTTTCGTTGCAGGCGTCGGTACGGGCGGTACTTTTACAGGCACGGCAAAATACCTTAAAGAACAAAATAATAGCTTGTACGCGGTGGCGGTTGAGCCGAAAAACTCGGCGGTATTGTCTGGTGGAAAAAGTGGTCCGCACGGCTTGCAAGGCATCGGCGCAGGGTTTATCCCCAAGGTTCTTGATACAAGCCTAATCGACGAAGTCTTGACGGTTGACGACGACTCCGCGTATAAAGAAATTCCCTATCTTCTTGAAAAGGAAGGCTTGTTCGTTGGTATATCTTCAGGCGCGGCGTTTTTTGCCGGCGTGGAACTTGCAAAGCGCGAAGAGAACGCAGGTAAGAAAATCGTGATAATCTTCCCCGACTTCGGCACGAAATATTTATCCGTGCTTTGAGTTTGACTGTAAGGAGAAATAGATGATAGATTTTGAACAATTAACGAAAGATCTTAAAAAAGGCCACGCGCAAACGGTCTCAAAATGCGGCGAGGAACTCATTTTGCCAGAGATCCATGAAGTCGTGAGTATCATAAAGGATTTACGCAAGCTTTTCTACCCCGCGTTCTTTGCCCGCGCGGAGTTTTTGGCGGACGAAGACGGGTTCATCGAAGGGCTTTCAAAATCCCTTTATGAACGACTCAAAAAACAAATCTTCCTTTCGCTTGGTTGTCAATGCTCGGACACCGGCAAGAAAGCGGAAAGCATCACGGACGGATTTTTTAGTCAAATCCCCGAGCTTCAAAGGGTACTCGCAACCGACGTTCAAGCGTCCTTTGAAGGCGACCCTGCCGCAAAATGCAAAGAAGAAATCGTCTTTTCCTATCCGGGATTTTTCGCTATCTTCGTGTACCGTATCGCGCACGTGCTCTACGGCTACGGCGTACCCTTCCTTCCGAGAATGATGACGGAATACGCGCACGGCAAAACGGGCGTGGACATCAACCCCGGCGCGAAAATCGGCGAGTATTTCTTCATTGACCACGGCACGGGTATCGTTATCGGCGAAACCGCCGTTATCGGCAAGGGTGTAAAACTCTATCAAGGCGTAACGCTCGGCGCGCTCTCGCCCCGTCACGGTCAATCACTTTCAGGCGTAAAACGTCACCCTACCGTTGAAGACGACGTAACCGTATATTCAGGCGCGAGTATTTTAGGCGGTGAAACGGTGATCGGCGAAGGCTCGGTAATCGGCGGTAACGCCTTCGTTCTTGCAAGCGTTGAAAAGGGCGCAAGAGTCAGTTCAAAAATTCCCGAACTCATAGTAAAAAATAAAAATTCTTAATAAAATTAAGAAGATGAGAAATTCAAGCGGATAACTGCTTGAATTTTTTTTGGGAAATTGAGAAAAGAACGGCTCCGTCGCTTTACAAATTAAGGAAGAATGTGGTATAATGAAAAGAGATATTTCGGGGCGGTACGAAGATACCGCGAAAACGAGAAAAAAAGACGAAGAATTTATCGTCAAGAACGAAATTTGAAAGACTATTAAGGAGTAGATATATGTTGAACAGAAAGGACATGCTGGGCTTAATCGACGCAACCGCGGACGAGATAAACGAAATTCTCGACACGGCTGCAGAAATGAAACGGCTCTTAAAAGAAGGCAATAAAACGTTGCCGTATTTAGAGGGCTGTACGGCGACGATACTCTTCTACGAGAACAGTACGAGAACGAGAACGAGCTTTGAACTTGCTGCAAAGTATATGGGAGCAAAGGTAGTGAACATCTCTGCAGGCTCGTCGTCGGTAGCGAAAGGCGAAACGCTCGTCGATACGGGCAAAACGCTCGACGCGCAGAAAAACGACTTCATCATCATTCGTCACCCGATGGGCGGCGCGCCGTACCTGCTTGCGAAAACGGTCAAGGCTAGCGTACTCAACGCAGGCGACGGTATGAACGAACACCCCACGCAGGCGTTGCTCGATATGTTGACGATGAAAGAACGTTTTGGCAAAATCGAAGGCTTAAAGGTCGCGATTTTAGGCGACATCAAGCACTCGCGCGTGGCAAAGTCCAACCTTTTCGGCTTGAAAAAGCTCGGCGCGGAAGTACGTATGTTTGCTCCCGAAACCTTGATTCCAAAAGGCATAGACAAGCTTGGGGCAAAGCTTTGCAAAACCCGTGAAGAAGCGCTTGACGGCGCGGACGTAGTAATGGGCTTGAGAATCCAGCTCGAACGCCAACAGTCAGGCAACTTCCCTTCGCTTGCGGAATACGCCGATTTCTACGGCGTGGACGACAAAGCGTTGGCTTACGCGAAACCGAATGCAATCATCATGCACCCCGGCCCTGTAAACCGTGGCGTAGAGCTTACGAGCAGTATGATTGACCACGAAAGAAGTCACATTGAAGACCAAGTCCTTTCGGGCGTAGCCGTGAGAATGGCGCTCCTGTACCTTCTTCAACAAAACAGAAAATCTTTGAAATAACCTGAAATAAGCGAGGAAAAAAATATGATTATCAGAAACGGAAATGTAGTTTTAGAAAACGGCGTTGAGAAAAAAGACCTTCTCATCGAAAACGGTAAAATCACGAAAATCGCGGAAGTACTCCCCGCAAACGGTGAACGAGAACTCGACGCAAGCGGACTTTACGTCTTCCCCGGGCTTATCGATATGCACGTGCATCTTCGCGAACCGGGGTTTGAACATAAAGAAGATATTGAAAGCGGTTCTAAAGCCGCAGTCAAGGGCGGTTTCACGCAAATCTGCTGTATGCCTAACACCGATCCCGTCGCAGACAACAAGGTAGTGGTAAGCTATATCCGCCGCCGTGGCGAAGAAGTGAACTTATGTAAAGTCCGTCCTATCGGTGCGATCACCAAAGGCGAAAAGGGCGAATTCCTTGCCGACGTTGGCGAGATGAAAAAGGTCGGCGCGGTAGCTATCTCCGACGACGGAAAAACGGTTAAGAACACCAGACTTATGCGTCTTGCTATGGAATACGCAAGCGGTTTTGATATCAAATGCTTATGCCATTGCGAAGATATCGACCTTGTAAACGGTGGGGTAGTCAACGAAGGTTTCAACTCCACGGTAGCAGGCCTTAACGGTATCCAACGCGCAGCGGAAGATATCATCATTGCTCGTGAAATTTGCTTGGCGGAAAGCTTGGGCGTACCCGCGCATATCTGCCACGTTTCCACGCATAGCGGCGTTAGACTTATCCGCGACGCGAAACGCGCAGGCGTAAAGATTACGGCGGAAACCTGCCCCCATTACTTCGCGCTTACCGACGACGTGATTTGCGACTTTAACACCAACACTAAAGTTAACCCGCCCATTCGTGAAGAAATCGACAAGCAAGCGATTATCGCAGGCTTGAAAGACGGCACGCTTGACTGTATCGTAACCGACCACGCTCCTCACCACGCAGACGACAAGAACGTAGAATACAACCTTGCGGCGTTCGGTATCAGCGGTTTGGAAACGTCCTTTGCGTTGACGATCACCCACCTTTACAAAACGGGTATCTTGACCTTGCCTGAAATTGCAGACAGAATGTCCGCAGCGCCCGCTCGTATCTTGAACTTGGAAGGCGGTAAAATCGCTGAAGGCGAAGTGGCCGATATTATGATTGCCGATATCGACAAGAAATGGACGGTAGACGCTTCTAAATTCGTCTCCAAAGGCAAGAATACTCCCTTTGAAGGACACGAACTTTACGGCGAAGTTAAGTACACCATCGTCAACGGCGAAGTTAAATATAACGCTTGATATACTTCGTATCTGAAGCGTTATAAGCTAGTGAAATCTAATTCAAAATAAATCATACAGGAGAAATAA
>JAZQZK010000158.1:0-6780 GCA_045634025.1 Candidatus Scatosoma sp. | reverse complement strand
CAATACTAAAAGAGCTGGGGATAAAAAGTTTCTCACAATTCCACAAATTATCCACATTTTTATCCCCATTAAAAGTGTGGTTTATACACAGAGAAAAAAGTCGAAAAGTTCTTTAATATAAAGGTATTTTTAGTTATTTTATTTAGTTATCGACATTTCCACCGTCCCTATTACTACTATTAATAATATATATATAATATCTATTATTTAAGATTAAGCCAAAAAACGTAATTTTTATCCTTTTTCTTATTGACAACCAAAAAAAATAGTGATATAATAAAAACTGAACAAAAGTTTTTATTATTTTTATAAATAAGGGTTACGTATGCAGGAAAGTATTTTTGAGAGTAAAGAATTTAATACTTGCGTTTTCACTGGCCATAGAGAGATGGAAGAAAATTTTAACGTGAAAGAGTTAAAAAAAAGTATTGAATATTACCTTTCTAAAGGTGTTAAAACCTTCTATAACGGCGGGGCTGTTGGGTTTGACTTACTCTCGGCGGAAACCGTCTTAAAACTCAAAAAAAAGCACGATATAAAGCTTGTTGTTTGCGTACCCTTCTACGGTCAAGAAAAAAGGTATTCTAAAGCAGATAAGGCGCGATACGTGAAGATCTTAAAAAAGGCGGACGAAGTGGTTGTTTTGGCGGATTCTTATTATAAAGGCTGCCTTTTACGTCGTAATGATTATATGATAGAACGCGCTGACTGTATGATCGCCTATCTTAAAAAAGAAGAAGGCGGAACCGCCTATACCGTTAAAAAATTCCGCGTTAAAAAAGGCGAAGAAATAATTTTAGTTTAATAAAAATCCCCTTTTTTTATTTATAATGTTTATCGTGAAACAAAACTATATAAAATTCTATAAAATACAAGTAAAATAAGAAAAAGTCATACGCTCGGTTGAGTTAGTATGACTTTTATATTTTGTTTTAGAATAAAGAATTTTAATTATTCTTCTTCAGATTTATTTTCAGGTTCGGCTTGAGCAGGTTTTTTGAATTTAATTTCGTTAACTTTATAGTCTTTCCAAATCCAACCGCCGTTGCCATCGTCTTTTTTCGTTTTCACTTCCATTTTAAGCATATTCACGGAAACTACGATTGCTTTTCCTTCGGGCGTGCCGACTTCCGAGCCGACTTTCGGGACTTGTTTATAAACTTCCGCGTAATAATCGTTTTCGTAACTTAAACAGCACATCAGCTTTCCGCAAAGACCGCTAATTTTACCGGGGTTCAAGGAAAGACCTTGCGTTTTTGCCATTTTAATACTAACCTTCTTAAACTCAGGCATATTGCCAGCGCAACAACAAACTCTACCGCAAGGCGCGATACCGCCAAGGTATTTTGTTTCGTCTCTCGTACCGACTTGGCGAAGTTCAATTCTACTTTTAAAACTGGACGCTAAATCTTTTACAAGCTCTCTGAAATCAACTCTCGACGCCGACGTGAAGAAGAATACTATTTTAGAGCCGTCGAAAGCGTACTCACAATCAACGAGTTTCATATCCAAGCCGTGTTTTACGATTTTTTCTTTACATTGACGGATAGCTTGCGGTTTTTTAGATTCGCATTCCGCGTAAAAATCTTTATCTTTTTGCGTTGCAATTCTAACGATAGGTTTTAAGGGAGCGACGAGTTCGCTATCTTCAATCTCTTTAATAGGATGCGCCACCCATGCGTATTCGAGACCTTTACTCGTCTCTACGACGACGGGAGTGTTACGTTCGTAAACTTCGTCGCTTTTCGGCGCGAAATAATAAAGTTTTCCGCCGTTTTTGAATTTTATTCCTACTACTTTGGTCATATAAATTAACTACCTTTCAAAAAATTTGGGTTTTCTATCTTTTCAAAACAAAGTTCTATACATTGCGCGAAATTCGTGTTAAATTTAAGCTGTTTTTCCGCGTCCGTGAACACCGTTTGCGCGTAGATAAGTGTGTTTAACTCGTACCTGCCTGCCACCTTTTTAACTTTTTCTATTTGAGAGCGGAGTAAAAGCGAGTCTAAACCAACCCCCGATTTTATAAACGTCGCGTCTCTAAAAATTAATCTAAGGAAGGAAATAAGTTCTTTTTTACGCTTACTCTCTCCAAGTTTTTTAGCAAGAATAGGGAGGGGTTTTTCTTTTAAGCAAAGAGAGAAACTATCCAAGCAAAGTTCGTCGAAATAACTTTCTTCCAGCGCGTTTTGGGCGTTACCAACCCAACCGTTAGAAATTGCG
Source organism: Candidatus Scatosoma sp. (assembly GCA_045634025.1). Classification (GTDB taxonomy): domain Bacteria; phylum Bacillota; class Clostridia; order Christensenellales; family Borkfalkiaceae; genus Scatosoma. Next base: position 4,557 of record JAZQZK010000158.1, on the reverse strand, counting down.
CTGTAAAAGGAAATTTTTTCCCTATCTAAATTCTCGGTGTTATAATTACGAAGTAAAAAGCTTTGAATTTCCTTTTCAGAAAAAGGCGGGATTTCTAACTTCTTAACACGGGACAAAACCGTTTGTAAAATAGGATAAGAAGTAGTCGCGCCGAGTAAGAAATACACCTTTTCAGGCGGTTCTTCAAGGAGTTTAAGGAGTTTGTTTTGTTGGGCTACGCCAAGCTCGGCAAAATCCCCGATAACGAAGAGTTTTTTATCCCCTTCGACGGGATTAAGCGCGCTTTCTTCCTTAATCTCATCCACGTCTGAAACGGCGAATTTTTTTTCAGATTTAGGAAAAAACAAGCAGTCGCTAAAGCTTTCCTTTCTAATTAAATTTTCAATTCTCGCGTACCTGCCCCCGTCGTTTACACTTTCTTGACCGAAAAACACTAACGCAAATTCCGTTAAAACGGAGCGCAAACATCTAGCGTCGTCCATTAAAATAAGATAGGCGTGGTTTAATCTATTTTCTTTTTTTTCGGTTAAAAGCAGTTTATACGCGTCGGTGTTTTTCAAAAGCGTTTGCATAAAAACCTCGTTTATAAGCGGTTGGAATCCCACTCCAGCGCGCTCATATAATATTATAACACAACGAAGAGAATTTTGCAAGCGTTGACGGGGATTTTTATGAGTTTGGGTTAGATTTCATAAAAAAGTATTTTTAGAAAGAGTGTAAAAATAGATAAATACTATAATTTTCCTATCAAAAAATAGATTTTCACAGGGAAAGTTGGGCTAAACGCTTTACTTAATCTGAAAGAAATGATATAATTTATGTAAAGGCGCGCGTGAAGCGTTCTATTTTTTCCTGTTTAACTAAAGGAGGACTTATGCAAGAGAGAGAAAGAGTGGAGAATGAAATTAGCTTAGCGGATATTTTTTCCGTTCTTTTAGCTAAAATCAAACTTGTTATAATCGTATTTTTGAGCGGTTGTTTACTTGGTGGCGCAGTTGGTTACGCTAAATCCTACGACGTAGTTTATTACGGTACGGAATTGACCTTCTTCGTAACCCCGAAAAAGACCACCGATGAAGAAGGTAAAGAAGTAATCTACGGTAGTTATCTTAGCACGATTATGGACTCGATGGTGAGAGTACTTTCCACGGAAAAATCCATCAGTGATTATCTTTCCGGGATTGAAGGCGTACCCGAAAAGCCCGTCTATACCGAAGGTATGGATCAACAAGCGTACGCGAATTCCGTAATGGAATACAAAAAATACATACAAAAAGTTAAAAATTCGCTTACCATTTCTTATAAGGAAGACGGCACGAAAGTCGTGGAAGCGAACGATACCGAGTCTAAGAACTTCATCTACGTAACCCTTTCCGTTCGTGAAGAAGGCGTGTTTGATAAAGAGTTCACGAGACAATTACTCGGTCAAATCCAAATTAAAATTCCTGAAATCGTCCAAGAAGCAATGGCAACCGACGAAAATCAATACGCGCAAACGAGCTGTACGCTCATGACTCCGCTCTATCCTATGGTTGAGAATATGAACGCAGGTTACACGGTAAGCCAAACGCTTAAATTTGCCGTACTTTTAGGGTTTGCAGCGCTTGTTTTGGTATGCGCCGTACTTATCGTAATGGACAGAATGGATAAGCGTATCAAAGAACCGGAGAGTTTGGAAAATAAATTCGATATCCCGCTTTTGGGTACTATCCCTTCTATTACCATTTTGGAAAACGAAAATGGAGGTGACGCGGTATGAAAAAAGGATTTTTAAGCAAGAAAATGAAAAATCAGCCTATGCAAAAAAGGGTAAATTATCTTATCGACCAACAAAAATTCCCTTTTAATATTACGGAAGCTTTCCGTAAAATCAAGGTATCCTTATCCGTATCCGTACCTAAACACGAAAAGGGCGGTGTGTCGATTGTCGTTACGTCTTCTTTTCCCGGAGAAGGCAAGACCACTGTTTCCGTAAACCTTGCAAGTATGTTTGCAATGTCGTCGAACGCGAAAGTAATCGTCGTTGATACCGACATTAGAAAAGGTATGGTTTGCAAATATTTCAAACAAAACACCGAAAAAGGTTTAAGCGATTACCTTTCTGGTTGCGCGTCGTTTGACGAAGTTACGAGAAATAGCGGTGTGTACGAGAACTTAGATTTCATCTCTTGCGGTAGCCTTTCACCCAAGCCCTACGAATTGCTCGAAAGCGAAGCGATGAAAGAGCTTGATAAGATGCTCAGAGAAAAGTACGACTACGTTATTTACGACACTGCCCCCATCCTTTTATTCTCGGACGCGGTTGCGGTGGCGCAAAATGCAGACGGCGTTGCTATCGTTTGCAGACATATGACGTCGTATGAAAACGACCTTGAAAAGACTATCAATACCTTAAAATTTGCAGAGCTTAATATTCTTGGTGTGATTGTCAACGATTATAAATCCAGCGATAAACAAATGAGAGGCGATAGTAAGTACTACCATTCGAACTACGGCTACTACGGCCGAGAAACCGAGAATTGATTTGAACGTTCAAGAAAGCTGTCGCAAGACGGCTTTCTTTTGGTTTTATAACCTAAAAAACTCCCACCACCGCTATTATATAGCGGAGTTGTTTAATCCACTCGCTTTTAGGGTAATAATAGTATAATAAATTAAAAATCAACGGAAAGTAAGAAAGATGGAAGAAAAAATGATTAAAACGAATATATTACCCGTAGTTCCGCTCCGCGGACGGGTGGCGTTCCCGCACTGTACGACGAGTTTCGAAGTGGGCAGGGAAGTGACGGTCAAGGCGCTGGAAAGAGCGTCCGCTATGGACGACAAGCTCGTTTTCATCTGCGCGCAAAAGGACGTTGAAAAGGTGGAGATTACCGAAACCGATTTATACGTCGTTGGTACGGTTGCGACCGTGCGTCAAACGGTGAAAAGCTCGAACTCTCTCCGCGTTGCTTGTCAGGGCTTATATAGAGCCAAAGCCCGCGTGATTAAAAAGGACGAATCGAGTGGGTACTTCTACGCGGTTGTGGATGAGCTTCCCCCTGTGCGCGGCGATTACGTACTCGAAGAAGCGTATTTCCGCACGGCGAAAGCGCTCATGAAAGACGTGGTGCTTGAAGAAGGCAAGATTGCCAAAGAAACGCTTGAAAAACTCGACCGCTCGGAAGACGCCGACGCGTTCGTTGACCAAGCCATCAGCGCAATGCGCGTAAGGCTTGATATTAAACAAGAAGCGTTGGAAACGGTGGAAGTTATCAAGCGTTTACAATTACTTGATAGATGCCTTAACGACGAGTTAGAGATTGCGAAAATCGAACGCAAAGTCGCAGGAACGGTCAAGAAGAATATGGACAAAGCCCAAAAAGATTATTTCCTTCGCGAACAACTCCGCGCTATTCATACCGAACTTGGCGACGACGGTAAGGAAGAAGACGAGTACAGGGAAAAAATCAAGGCTAAAAACTTACCCAAGGAAATGGAAGAAAAATGCTTAAAGGAAGTTGATAGACTTTCTAAAATGCAGTCCACTTCCCCCGAATACACCGTTATTACAGGCTATTTAGATCAAGTTTTAGACTTGCCTTGGACGGAAGAAACCAAAGACACCGAGAAGTTGTCCGATTGCGTTTCCGTACTCGAAGCCGACCATTACGGTCTTGAAAAAATCAAAGAGCGTATCGTGGAATATCTTGCGGTGTTAAAACTCACGGGCAATATGAACGCGCCTATTTTATGCCTTGTCGGGCCACCGGGCGTTGGTAAAACGAGTATTGCGCAGTCGGTTGCGCGCGCGCTCAATAGAAATTTCGTGAGAATGAGCCTTGGCGGTGTCAAGGACGAAGCGGAAATCCGCGGTCATAGTCCCACGTATATCGGTTCAATGCCCGGTCGCATTTTATACGCGATGAAAAACGCGCAGTCAATTAACCCCGTATTCTTGCTCGACGAGATAGACAAAGTTTCGTCGGATATGCGTGGTGATCCCGCATCGGCGTTGCTTGAAGTGCTTGACCCTGCGCAAAATTCCACCTTCCGAGATAGGTATTTAGAGCTTCCTTACGATTTGAGTAAGGTACTCTTTATCGCAACGGCAAACACCCTTGAAACCATACCTGCTCCCCTTCGTGACCGTATGGAAATCATACAGCTTTCAGGCTACACGCTCGAAGAAAAGCAGGAAATTGCAAAGCGTTATCTACTCCCGAAACAAATCAAAGCCAACGGATTAGAAGCTAAGAGCGTCAAGCTCAAACCCGATGCGATGAAGTTCCTTATCGAAGGCTATACGATGGAAGCAGGCGTTCGTACCTTAGAGCGAGAAATCGGCGCAATTTGCCGTAAAATCGCGGTTAAAAAAGCAAACGGCGCGGACACGGGTGTGTCGTCCGTGAAGAAGTCGGAAGTGGAAGAACTTCTTGGCGCGCCTAAGTTTAAGGGTGATGAAAAACGAAAAAAAGAAGAAGTCGGCGCGGTAACGGGGCTTGCTTGGACGGCGTTCGGCGGAACGACACTCACCGTTGAAGTGGTTGCAACACGCGGAAAAGGCGAAGTACGCTT
>JAZQZK010000157.1:0-6316 GCA_045634025.1 Candidatus Scatosoma sp. | reverse complement strand
TTGCCGTGGGTGTAAAGCTTTTCCTTCACGATGAACTCCGCACCCTCTTTCATGGTTGCCTTCGTGATACGGTTTGTGGAATCGATACCCTTAATTTGCGTCGTTTCCATTTCCATACGCGCACCTTCTTCAAGGTGTACTACCGTTTCGGGGTTCATGACGTTTTTGCCGTTGCCGTCGCCGCTACCATAATGTTTTTCGACGTATTTCACTTTCGCGTTTTTGCCGACGTGGAAGGTGTGTACGCCGTCGTGTCTGGACGTCATTTCTACGCCACCGCAGTTGTGGATTCCGCAACCTGCAACGATGACTACGTCACTATCCGCGCCGATATAAAAGTCGTTATACACGACTTCTTGCAAGCCTGCTTTACTGATAATGACAGGGATATGCAAGCTTTCCTTTTTCGTGCCGGGTTTGATAACGATATCTATACCGTTTTTGCCGTCCGTTTTTGTTAAAATGTCAATGTTTGCCGTGCTGTTGCGAGAGAGCGATTCACCGTTTGAACGGATATTGTACGCGCCCTCGGGGATACCGTGAAGGTCGGCTATTTGTAAAAGTAGATCTTTTTCAATCGCGTCCATAGTTACCCCCTTACAGCTTATCCGTAAGCACGCGACAAGCGTCTTGCGAGCCTAAAAGTTCAGGCAAAACTTCTTCTTTTGCGCCGACTTTTTTGATTTCGCCGTTTGCGATAAGCACGATTTTATCTGCTATTTTCAAGATGCGTTCTTGGTGGGAAATGATTAAGATATTCCCCTGTATTTTTTCACGCATTTTTTCAAAGACGTTGATTAAATTACCAAAACTCCAAAGGTCGATCCCTGCTTCAGGTTCGTCGAAGACGGAAAGTTTTGTACCTCGCGCCAAAATCGTTGCGATTTCGATACGCTTAAGCTCCCCGCCTGAAAGCGATGCGTTGATTTCTCTATCAATATAATCGCGCGCGCAAAGTCCGACTTCGGAAAGGTAGGCGCAAGCGTCGGAGACTTTGGCTTGTTTGCCTGCCGCAATCGACAATAAATCGCGGACGGTCAAGCCTTTGAAACGGACGGGTTGTTGGAAAGCGTAGGAAACGCCGAGTTTCGCACGTTCAGTTACCGATAGATCAGTAATATCCACTCCGTCCAAGAAAATCTTGCCTTCCGTGGGCTTGACGATGCCTGCAATTACCTTTGCGAGCGTGGATTTACCACCGCCGTTTGGACCGGTAAACGCTATGAAATGCTCGTCCAGCTTTAGATTGACGTTATTCAAAATTGTCTTTTCGCCTAACTCGTCTTTTACACGATAGGTTACGTTTTGTAATTCTAACATAGTTCTCTTTTTTCGTTTTTCTTATATATACCACTTTTTTAATGGTTTTAATCGTTTTTAGCTTAGAAGATTTGCATAAAATATCCGTGGGCTTTGAGCCATTTTCTCTTAAGTTTCCAGTCTGGGCAATGTCTCTCGACCTTTGACCAAAAGGCTTTGCCGTGATTTTTATGCGTTGTATGCGCGAGTTCGTGTACGATTACGTAGTCGATTATCGCGATGGGAGCGTACAGTAAACGGAAGGTAAACCTAAGCGTGTTATCCTGCGAACACGAGCCCCAACGGCTTTTTGCCGAAGATATGCTAACCGATTTATAGCTTACCTCCATCTCTTTTGAGCGGATTGCGACAAGCTCTGAAAACAGCGATTTTGCGCGAGCTTTAAGCCATTTGCAAACGGCGTCTTTTCCTTTATTTTCGGGAATATATAACACCCAGTTCTCTTCGTCAAAAACTGTTCTTTTTCCATTAAAATAACGGATTTCACAGGGATTTCCTTCAAGCGAGAACTCAAAGCCGTTCAGGTTTTCGGTTGGCAAAAAGGAGTTTGGAATACTGTTTTTTGCTTTATGTTTTAATATCCAGTCGGATTTTTTCTCGATAAACGCAAGAATCCGCGCTTCACTACAACGTAATGGAGCGCGAACAATCAATCGTCCCGAAGAATCCACCGTGATAGCCAACGTTTTTCGCTTGGAGCGAATAATTTTATCGGGGGTTATTTGCATTTTCCTTAATTTTCGTAGCCCATAGGGTTACCGCTTTGCCATTTCCATTGCGATTCGCACATCTCTTCGATGCCGAACTTCGCCGTCCATTTCAACTCTTTTTCAGCCTTATCGGGGCAAGCGTAACAAGCCGCAATATCGCCCGGTCTGCGTTCGCAAATTTTATAGGGCAATTCCTTGCCGCAAGCTTTTTCAAAGGCGTGAATCATATCAAGCACGCTATAACCGTGTCCCGTGCCTAAGTTGTAGATATGCACACCGCTTTCTTTGCATTGTTCGATAGCTGCAATATGACCAAGCGCAAGATCAACGACGTGGATATAGTCACGAACACCCGTTCCGTCGGGGGTGTCGTAATCATTACCAAATACGTTGATGCAGGGAAGTTTACCGCTTGCAACCTGAGCAACGTACGGCATAAGATTGTTGGGGATTCCTTTCGGATCTTCGCCGATAAGTCCGCTTTCGTGCGCGCCTACGGGGTTGAAATAACGAAGAAGAATAATATTCCATTCGTTATCTGCTTTATACAAGTCCTGCATGATGTTTTCCATCATGAGCTTGGTGCTGCCGTAAGGGTTTGTCGTGGAAAGGTGACAATTTTCGTCCAAAGGTAATCTTTCGGGCGTACCGTAAACGGTTGCGGAAGAAGAGAATATTATCTTTTTCACGCCGTATTTATCCATCGCTTGGAGTAAGGTAACCGTACCCGATATATTGTTTTCGTAGTATTTTAAGGGCATTTTACAGCTCTCACCTACCGCCTTAAACGCGGCGAAGTGGATAACTGCGTCCACTTTGTTTTCCGTGAAAATGCGACCAAGTGTTTCTTCGTCACGGATATCGCCTTCGTAGAATTTCAAGGTTTTACCCGTGATTTTCTCTACGCGACGAAGACTTTCGTAGCTTGAATTGCTGAAATTATCAACCCCAACCACTTCGTAGCCTTTATTCAAAAGTTCTAATACGGTATGCGAACCGATATAACCGCTTGCGCCTGTGACTAAAATTGTTTGCATTTTACACCTGTTTTATCAATCGTCTTCGCGTTCTTCGACGTAGTTTTCTTTCCAACTGGAAAGAATTTTAAGGACTTTTTGTTGCGTTACTTTAACGACCTTAATTTCAAGGTGTTTATAACGGAAGGTTTCGCCAACGGGCGGAATAACGCCGAAATGTTCGGTTACCCAACCGCCGACTGTGTTGGATTCGATATCTTCGTCCACTTCCATTTCGTAGATATCAAAGAAGGTTTCGAGTTCACATTTACCATCTACCCAGTATTCGCCGTCTGCGGTTTTGCCGTACAAGACTTCTTCTTCGTCGTGTTCGTCCCAAATGTCGCCAACGAGCTCTTCAAGGATATCTTCGAGCGTAACGATACCAACCAAGCCACCGTATTCGTCTGAAACGGCCGCCATATGGATTTTTTGTTTTTGGAGTTGTTTCAAAAGCGTAGAAATACGCGTATATTCGGACGTGAAGACAACTTTTTGAACGAGATGCCCCACTTCCTTTTCGCCTTTTAAATAGGCAGTGAAAAAGTCGCGTTGGTGGATGAAACCGATTACGTTATCAATCGTTTCTTTGTACACGAGCAAACGCGAGAAACCGTTGTTAGAAAAGACTTCTTTAATTTCGTCCATCGTACTATCGCAGTCGATTGCGACTACGTCAACTCTGGGAACGAGAATGTCTTCAACCTTCAAATCGTCAAAGCCGAGCGCGCTTCGAACGAGTTCGGACTCGTCTTCTTTAAGAGTACCGTCCTCTTCAGCTTCGTCAACGAGAGACATAAGCTCTTCATCGGTAATCGTTTCGTCTTTTTCTAAACGGAATATTTTAGCGAGCATGGTTTTGAATGCGTCGAAAATAACCCCGATAGGTCTTAAAATCCAGTAGCAAACTCGCATGAGCGGATAGAAAAAGAAGCACATCTTTTCAGGATAAACGCTTGCGAAATATTTCGGGGTGATTTCACCGAATATAAGTACGGCAACCGTCAAAACTGCAGTCGATACAGTGGTTGCAAGCGATGCGTCTTTGATAAGATGCGTAAATAAAATCGTACCTAATGCCGATGCCGTTAAGTTTACAATGTTGTTGCCTACGAGAATCGCCGTAATTAGCTTGTCATATTTTTCGTCCGCAAACGAGCAAACCTCTTTTGCGTTCTTCTTACCAAGCGCTAGCATGCTTTTAAGCTTTACTTTATTCGCGCAAGAGTAAGCCGTTTCCGTGCCTGAAAAGAAGGCGGAAAGCAAAATGAGTACACAAATTACGATAGATAAAGATAGGGGGTCCATATATCCTCCAAAATGAATTTTTTAGGAATTTTATTCCTTTTATGATATTTTATTATATAACATTTTGCCTGTACTTGTCAACGAGAACACAGGCTATTCGCTGTTTTTTCTTAAAATATTTACAAAACCGACCTTGACGGGAAATATTCGTAGCGTTTCCTCATAAAATACAGGCACGCAACCGAGAATAACGCGCTTAAAATTTCCGCAACTACGATGGAATACCATATCCCTTCGACACCCCAAAATATCGGTAAAACAACAACCGCTATGATTTGGATTACTATTCTAAACGCGGAAATTAACGCGGAAACGAGTCCGTTACTTAACGCCGTGAAGAACGCCGAAGCGAAGATATTAAGCCCGCAAACCAAGAAGGAAAAGGCGTATAAATTAAAGCCGTGGACGGTGAGATTGTATAAACTCTCATCGTTGCGAACGAAGATAAACGCGAGCGTATCCGACAAAAGCCAAGCGGTAACCGCCATTAAAAGACCAAACCCTGCCGTCGTTACAAGGCTCTTTTTTAAGACGTTTTGAAGTTCTTTTTTGTTTTCCGCGCCGTAGTTGTAGCCTACGATGGGAGCAGAACCTATCGAGTAACCGATGAAGATTGACACGAACACGAAGTTTGCGTACATAATAATCCCGTACGCAGAAACGCCGTTTATACCCGCAAACGCCATAAGTTGTGAGTTGTATAAAATAGTGACGAGCGACATGGAAATATTACTCAAAAGCTCGGACGAGCCGTTTACACATACTTCAAAGAGCGTTTTACCGTCGTAATGCGTTTTACAAAGCCGTAACAAGCTATTATTCTTTCTTCCGAAATAAAAGAGCGGTGTTATTCCCCCTATCATTTGGCTCATTGCGGTTGCAAGCGCCGCGCCTGCAAGACCAAACCTAAATACCGCAACGAAAAGATAGTCGAGAAGTATATTTGTACAACCTGCAAGTACGATAACGTAAAGACCAAGACGGGGTTTTTCCGACGTTACGAAAAAGCCTTGGAATGCGTTTTGGAGCATAAACCCTGGCAACGCTGCAAGGACGATTCTTGCGTATAAAACACAATGCTCTATCATACTTACGCGGTCTTCCGCGCTCATATCCTTTTCAAAGGAAACAAACCAGCGAGCGATCGGGCGAGCAAGGATAATACCTAAAAGCGCAAGACCTATCCCCACGACGATCGTGACGTAGGTGAGCATTGAAAAGACTTCGTTTGCTCCCTTTCCGTCCCCTTCGCCGAGTTTTTTGGAAACGACTGCATTTCCGCCCGTACCGAGCATAAACCCAACCGAGCCTAAAACCATTATCAAAGGAAAGATTAAATTCAACGCCGCAAAAGGAATTCCGCCTACGTAATTGGACACGAAAAGACCGTCCACTACGCTATAAAGCGAAGTGAACACCATCATTACAATCGTCGGCAATACAAAGCGGTAAAGCCGTAAATACGTGAAATGGTCGGAGAGTTGAATTCTTTGTTCTTTCATGGGTTTTTCGTCAGTTTTAGGGCGTCCTGCCCCGAAATAAAACCCCGACCTTGAACGCGGTCGGGGTTTCCGTTGAGTTCGTTTTTATTCGTCGATAGACATCAAGTTCTCGTATCTGTCTTCGTATAATTTTACGGAAGAACCGTTGTTGTATTCTACAAGTACTTGTTGTTCTACCGTCGATTGATAGTTTTGCGCGGAAGAGCTCTTCAAGTATTCAAAGTAAAGGTTGAAGAACGAACCTTCTTCTTCGAGCATTTCTGCGGTGATTGCGTTAGCGTCGCCGTAAACAGCGCCTTCAGGCAATACGTAGGAAACGTAGATAACGTGCCAACCGTAAGTGGAAGGACATACGACGTAACCGCCTACACCAAGTTCTCTAATCGCGTATTGAGCTGCGTATTCGAATTCGGGAACGAAGGTCGTACCGTAGGGAGATACCGCATAACCGAAGTAGGTG
>JAZQZK010000156.1:0-6559 GCA_045634025.1 Candidatus Scatosoma sp. | reverse complement strand
CCTAACATAATACATATGTCACACATAATAAATTACTATGTTTAACATAATACCTATGTCTGACATATTACGCCTTGATAATCAAAAAAATATTTGAAAATATTTGAAAAAAGTGGCTTTCAGGGCTTGAAAAAAATAACTTTTTATTGTATAATAAAAGTAGCGAATGTAAACAAGTTAAAAAGTATGGATTCTTTCACTATTTACGTTTACAAAAAATAATCTTTCGGGGGTAGTCATGCAAAGAAAAAAACAGTGTGTAGCAATGCTTTTGGCCGGTGGGCAAGGAAGTCGTTTGTATGCGTTGACGACGAACGTTGCAAAGCCAGCAGTCGCGTTTGGGGCGAAGTATCGTATTATCGACTTTCCGCTTTCAAATTGTGTCAATTCTGGGATTGACACGGTAGGGGTTTTGACGCAATATCAACCTTTAATTTTGAATGAATATATCGGCAACGGTCAACCTTGGGATTTGGACCGTTCGTTCGGTGGCGTACATATCTTATCGCCTTATCAAGCAAAGGCTCGTTCGTCTTGGTATGAAGGTACGGCAAACGCAATTTATCAAAATATGCATTTCATGAAGATGTATAATCCTGAATATATTTTAATTCTTTCGGGCGACCATATCTATAAAATGGAGTACGCGGCAATGCTTAAAGCGCACATTGAAACGGGCGCGGATTGTACGATTGCGGCGATTGACGTACCGCTTTCTGAGGCTTCTAGATTTGGTATTTTGAATACAAATCCCGACGGTTCGATTTATCAATTTGAAGAAAAACCCAAGCAACCTAAAAGTACGCTTGCTTCCATGGGTATTTACGTATTCACGGCGGAAAAGCTTTTCAAGTATTTAGAAGAAGACGACGCAAATCCTAACTCTTCAAAAGACTTCGGTAAAGACGTTTTACCCGCTATGTTGAACGCAGGCGAGAAGATGTATTCTTACTTGTTCGACGGATACTGGAAAGACGTAGGTACGATTTCTTCGCTTTGGGAAGCAAATATGGATTTGCTTGGCGAAAAACCTATATTCGACGTTGCGGATAAGTCTTGGAAGATCCATTCAAGAAATCCCTTAGCTCCCCCTGAATGCATCGGGGAAGAAGGTACGGTTACCAACTCCATGATCGCGCTTGGTTGCGAAATTGACGGTAAGGTAGAAAACTCTATTTTGGGTAGCAACGTTATCGTAGAAAAAGGCGCGGTTGTAAAAGACGCGGTCGTATTAGCAAACAGCGTTATTAAGGCAGGAGCAAAAGTTTCTTACTCGATTATCGACGAAGACGTTACTGTTGGCAAGAACGCAGTTATCGGCGTAGAGAAGGCAGACGGCGCAGAAATCGTAGTTCTTGGCAGGGGTATTACCGTTGCGGATAACGTGAGCGTTTTGAGCGGTCAAAAGCACGAAACGGATATTTTGAATTAAGGAGGGGAATAGAATGGCTAGATCAGCAATTGGCGTAATTTTTTCAAATTTACACGAAGAGAACGTACCTGAATTGGTAAGAAAGAGAACGATGGCATCCATTCCTTTCGGGGGAAGATACCGTATTATCGACTTTACCTTGTCGAACATGGTAAATTCCGATATTACCACGGTTGGTTTGATGGCGAGTACGAACTATCGTTCGTTAATCGACCATATCGGTAGCGGTAAGGATTGGGATTTGGCGAGAAAAGACGGTGGTATTATCCTTTTACCGCCTTTTTCCGATAGACACGATCATTCCTACTCCAACAAGATGGAAGCAATCGTTGGTTTGCGTGGTTTCTTAAACAAAAGAACGGAAAAATACGTTGTTTTGAGCGATACCGACGGGATTGCAAAGTTGAATATTTCCGACGTATTAGCGTACCACGAGAAAAAGGCTTCGGATATTACGTTGATTACCCACAAGCACGTAGTTGAAAAAACGAAGGATTTCCTTTTGGTGGATAAGAACGAAGAAGGTAGAGTAACGGACGTTAAAATCGATCCTAGACTTCCCGAAGGTTCTGAAGAAGAAGTCTTCATCAACGTAATGGTATTGAACCGTCAGTTCTTACTCAATCTCATTGACGAAGCGGTACTCCGTAGCTATAAGAGTTTTGAAAGCGATATTATCTTACAACAGCTCAACAGCTTGAAGATTTTTGCATACGGGTTCAAAGGTTGTTACGCTAGCATTGACTCAATGGAAGCGTATTTCAAGCACAACATGAGCCTTTTGAAGAAAGAAGTTCGCGACGAGCTTTTTGCAGATAGAGATATCTTCACAAAAGTTCGTGACAGCGCGCCTTCTAAATACGGCGAAGGGGCTGTCGTGCGTAATTCCTTGATTTCTGATGGTTGTGAGATTGAAGGTACGGTAGAAAATTGTATTCTGTTCCGTGGCGTTAAAGTTGAAAAGGGCGCAGTCGTTAAAAATTCGATTATTATGCAGGATAACATTATCGGCGCAAACGCTTCTTTGGACTGCGTTATCACGGACAAGAACGTCGTTATTACGAACAGACGTCGCTTGTGCGGTTGCGAAAAGTTGCCGTACTTCATTCAAAAAGGAACGATGATTTAATAAGGAGATTTTATGAGTAAGTCTAAATCAACGGAAACTGAAAAGAAAGCGGTGGAAACGGTCGAGATTTTAGATGTAGAAAGCAAGAATTGCGAAGTGATGCCTGCGACGAATAAGTCGTCGGATATAAGCGTTGCGAGCAAGAGAAAGGTGCTTTTTGTAGCGTCTGAAGCCGCTCCGTTTATCGCGACGGGTGGTTTGGCGGAAGTTATCGGGTCGTTACCCAAAGCGCTTGCCACAGACCCTAATTACGACGTGAGAGTCGTGTTACCGCTCTATTCGGGAGTTAAATCCGAGCTTCGCAGGAAGTTTTCGTTCCTTGGGAATATTTACGTACCTGTGAGTTGGAGAAATCAATATTGCGGCGTCTTTTCTTACCAGTTTGAAGGTGTAACCTTCTATTTCATTGATAACGAGTATTATTTTAAGCGTGGCGCTTGCTACGGCTACTACGACGACGGCGAGCGTTTTGCGTTCTTCTCGCGTAGTGTTTTGGAGATTTTACCGTTCATTGATTTCTACCCGGAAATCTTGCATTGTCACGACTGGCAGGCGGCTCTTACGGCGATTTATCTTAAAACGATTTACTGCCAAAGACCCGAATATCAGTTCATTAGGTCGTTGTTTACAATTCATAACATTGAATATCAAGGTAAATATTCTTTGGATATTTTGGGTGACTTGTTCGGGCTTCCCGAATCGGCAAAAGAGCTTGTGGAGTACCAAAACTGTATCAATTTAATGAAGGGCGCAATCGAGTGTAGTGAACGTTTCTCTACTGTAAGTCCGACTTACGCGGAAGAAATTAAATCGGCGTACTACGCTCACGGTTTGCAGGATATAATTCAAAAGAATTATTTCAAGCTCACGGGGATTTTGAACGGGATTGACGTAGATTTCTATAATCCGCTCGTAGATCCTGTAATCGCTAAAAATTTCGGCGCTGAAACAGTTGAGGATAAGAGCGTTTGTAAACGCGAAATGCAAAAAATGCTCGGTCTTCCCGAACGCGACGTGCCTGTAATTTCTATGATTACTCGTTTGGTTTCCCATAAGGGGATTGAGCTTGTTAAATCGGTTATTTCTAACGTTTTAGAAGAAGACGTACAATTCGTTTTGCTCGGTACTGGCGATGGGGAATACGAACAATTTTTTAAGGATTTAGGACGTAAATACCCTAATAAAACTTCGATAAATATTACCTTTAACGGCGTTTTATCTCGTCAAATTTATGCAGGTTCCGATATTTTCTTAATGCCTTCCATTTCCGAGCCTTGCGGACTTTCGCAAATGATAGCGTCTCGCTACGCGACTATTCCAGTAGTTCGTGAAACGGGCGGGCTTTACGACAGTATTAAGCCTTTCGGCGCAGGCGGAAACGGATTTACCTTTGCTTCAACAAATCCTTACGATATGCTTTACGTGATCCACGAAGCGATCTCGACGTATAAAAATAAAGACGTTTGGAAAAAATTGATGCAAAAAGCGGCTACAACCGATTTCTCGTGGTTAAAATCCGCGGAAGAGTATAAAAAATTATACGAACAGACCTTTTTGATGAATAAATAATTTTTTTGGTACTATGTTTGTCATAATTATTGCGTGTGGAATAATTCGTTGACTTCGGGGGAGAAGGGCGAAAGATAACAAAATTTTAGGAGTAGTAACATGAACAAAAACAAAACTACGCAAACAGTTTTCACGAAGGAAACTGCTAGCGAACTAATTCAAGGTAAGCTTGCTCGTTATTTTGGCGTAACGCCGTCAGAAGCGCGTAAGGACCAGATTTATAAAGCCGTCGTAATGAGCGTGCGCGATATTATGCTTGAAAAGCGTCAAAAATGCCATACCATTATCAAGAATAATAAACAAAAACGCGTTTATTATCTTTGCATGGAATTTTTGATGGGGCGTTCTCTTAAAAACAGCGTTTATAATTTGGAAATTAAAGACGCTTTTGCGGATGCCTTGAAAGAGTACGGCGTAGATTTAGCTGAATTATACGAATTAGAGCCTGACGCAGGGCTTGGTAACGGTGGTTTGGGTAGACTTGCAGCGTGTTTCCTTGATGCTTTGGCTACGGGCGATTATCCTGCAATGGGATTCTCGATCCGTTACGATTACGGTTTATTTAAGCAAAAAATCGTTGAAGGTTGGCAAACGGAACTTCCCGACGTGTGGTTGCCCGGCGGCGAAGTTTGGCTTACGCAAAGAAGCGATAAGGTCTTCACCGTAAAGTTTGACGGGTATATTGAAGAAAAGTGGACGGAACGTGGTTTAGAAACTATTTATCGTGACGCGAAAGAAATTCAAGCGGTAGCATACGATATGATGGTTTCCGGTTACAAGAGTAAAGCAGTATCCGTTTTAAGACTTTGGAAAGCAAAAGCCGTTCAAAACTTTGATATGAAACTCTTCTCGCAAGGCGACTATAACGCCGTTATGCAAGAAGATAATCAAGCGGACCTTATTTCAAAGGTATTGTATCCTGCCGATAACCACGTAGAAGGGAAGTCTTTGCGCTTAAAGCAACAATATTTCCTTGTTTCTGCGTCCCTTCAAAACATTTTAAGCGACCATAAACGTCGTTACGGGTCTTTGCATACGTTGCCTAAAATGGCTGCAATTCACTTGAACGATACCCATCCTGCGCTTGCTATTCCTGAATTGATGAGACTTTTAATCGACGAAAATAATATGTCTTGGGAAGATGCTTGGAAGATTACGACTTCCGTTTGCGCTTACACCAACCACACGGTATTAGCGGAAGCGCTTGAAACTTGGCCTGAAGACTTGATTGCTCGTAGATTGCCTAGAATTTACACGATTTTGAAAGAAATCAATAGAAGGCTTTGCGAAGATTTATGGGCGCGTTTCCCCAGCGACTGGGACAAGATTTCCCGTATGGCGATTATGTCCTACAACACCGTAAAGATGGCAAATCTTTCCGTACACGGTTCGCATAAGGTAAACGGCGTTTCTGGGTTGCATAGCGATATTATTAAGAAGAGTATTTTCCGTGATTTCTACGACTATACTCCCGAAAAATTCACGAACGTTACGAACGGTATTGCGCATAGACGTTGGTTGAACCAGTCTAACCCTGAATTGTGCGCTTTGTTAAACGATACGATCGGGGAAGGCTACGCAAAAAACGCGGCAATGCTTGCTGATTTCAAGAAATTTGAAAATGATGAGAGCGTTTTGCAACGCTTGAATGAGATTAAAATGCTCAAAAAGCAACAGTTTGCGGAATTTGCAATGAAGAAGCAGGGCGTAGTCATTAATCCTAATACCATTTTCGACGTACAAGCAAAGCGTTTGCACGAGTACAAGAGACAATTGCTCAACGTTTTGCATATAATTGCGGATTATATTACCTTAAAAGAAAATCCCGACGCGCCTATTCAGCCTAAAACGTATATTTTTGCGGCAAAAGCAGCGGCTGGGTATTACATGGCGAAGAAAATTATCAAATTGATTTGTTTCCTTGCCGAAGACATCCGTAAGAACCCTAAAATCAATGAAAAATTGAACGTTGTTTATATGGAAGATTATAACGTTACGATGTCTGAAGTTTTGATGCCAGCGTCGGAAATTTCCGAACAAATTTCACTTGCAGGTAAGGAAGCGAGTGGAACGGGTAACATGAAGTTTATGATCAACGGCGCTCTTACGATCGGTACTTTGGACGGCGCAAACGTTGAAATGTCTGAAAAGGTTGGAAATGATAACATTTTCATCTTCGGTTTGAAAGCGGATGAAGTAAACGAGATTTGGCATAACGGATATTCTTCGAGTATCTATTACAACAACGACCAAGTATTGCGTAAGGTCATTGAAGCCTTGATTATCGGTTTCAACGGCGAATCCTTTGCCGATATCGCAAATTATCTCTTGACGGGTAGTCCCGTTGCCGATCCGTATATGTGTATGGCGGATTATCAATCCTACGCGGTAACGCAACAAAAAATGTCCAACTTGTACGCAACGGATAA
>JAZQZK010000155.1:0-3226 GCA_045634025.1 Candidatus Scatosoma sp. | reverse complement strand
GTCAGCAATCTTGAAATGTACAACGTAACCGACCTTGCAATTTATTTTGCGGGCTGCGAAAACGTGGATATATTCGGGGTTAAAATGCGCGTGTATATCGACGGTATTTCCCCTGATAATTCTAAAAACGTGCGTATTCACGACTGCGACGTGGAAACGGGCGACGACGGTATCGTGTTTAAGTCCTCTTATACCCTTAACAAGCTTGGTGTTTGCAAGGACATACACGTTTGGAATTGTAGGGTTAAGAGCCGTTGCAACGCAATCAAATTCGGCACGGAAACGAACGGCGGATTTGAAAATATCTTGATTGAAGATATGGAAGTTTTCGAAACGCGTATCACGGGTATTTCCGTTGAAAGCGTGGACGGCGCTATCGTGGACGGCGTTACTATCCGTAACGTGAAGATGAGAAACGTAAACGCGCCTATCTTCGTGCATATCGGTAAGCGTATGCGCGGACCTGAAGGCAGAGAAGTGGGTAAGATTAGAAACCTTACGCTTGAAAATATCACGGCGGAAGGTCCTTACGAAGAATACGATATTATGCCTTGGAACTATTTTAGTTACAAGGACAACGATACCCACCAAAAACCTTGGATTTTCGGCGTAGCGGAAAGCTTTGACGATACGAACTCCGGCAACACCGCAGAAAGCGACTGGCAAATGACGAGCAACGTTTGCGGATTAAAAGAAAGCCCGCTTGAAAATATCACGCTTAGAAACGTGCGCTTAAAACTCGACGGCGGTGTAAAGGACTATAAAACAGACGTTCCCGAAGAAGCGCAAGACTATCCCGAAGTGTTCGTTTACGGCAGAATTTTACCTGCAAAGGGTATTTTCTTTAGACATATCAACGGCTTGACGCTCGACAACGTAACGGTAGAAACCTACCGCCCCGACGCAAGAGAAGATTTCGTCTTCAAAAACGTAACGCAAAAATAAACTAAATAAAAACCAACTCCCGTCAGGCTTTACCCGACGGGAGTTTTGCTTTGTTTTATTATGGTTCGTTTTTCGTTGGTTAAGACCATGGTGGGTATCTTTGTTGCTTAAAGCAATACGTTTTCGAGAAATTTAGGGACGTAGCCGTGGTTTGTCAGGAAGGTAAACGCCGTTTCTAATTTGTCTCTGAACTCGGGTTGGTATCTAGCGTAGTCCTTGTAAAAATACTGCTCGTGAATGAGTATTTTGACGATTTTGCGAGAGCTGAGCGATTTGAGTTGCGTGAGAATTTCAGGGATAGTGAAACGGTCGAGTATGATATCAACGCCTGCGTAAGCAATTCCGCCCTGAACGGCGATTCCGCCATGGCGTAAGATTACGTCGTCGTCCTTTGTCGTTTGGTAAGAACTTCTTGGGGCTTCGTCCGTGCCGTAAAGACCGAGTAAACCCTGAACGCCACAGTCCTTTAACGCGCGTAAGCCGTCTTTGGTCGCTCTTGCAAAATGCAAGGTGGTGGTTTTTGCCAAACTCTCTTCCCCTGCAAAACGCAGGATTTCGTTGTGGACTTTTTGGCAATCGCCGTACACTTCGTCATAGCCAGCGTCTAAATAGGGGCGGGAGCTTTCTTCAAGGGAATGGAAGGAAAGTTTGAGCCACGATGCGTTATCCTGCCATTCTTTTTTATAGTTCTCCGTCATTTGCGATAAGGTAAAGGACGGATTTTGATAAAACAAATTAAGTTGAACTTTAACGCCGTATTTTTCATGGAATTCTTTCAGCGTTCTCGTATAGGGATGGTCGAAAAGGCTTTGCGCGTTGGACACTATTAGCTCTTGAAGAAAACGGATATTATCGTCCATTGTGAAAATAAAAGCTTTTTCCATGAAAGTCTCCTTTTATCCGATACTTTTACCGTAAGACGATTATAGCACTATTGATTTTTTCTGTCAAGTCTGTTCCGTGTATTTTTAGGCGAGCAAAGAAAAATAAGGCGTTTGGCATGGTGCGGTCGTGGAGCGAAGCGACGGAATAGCGCCCTTGTCGAGTGTCCAGGAATTGAAGATATATGACGATATGAAAAAAGCCTTGATTTTCAAGGCTTTTTTGCTGTTGAACGCCAATGTGGACGCCAAATTTTTTTTGAAAAGAATTATGGGATTGCCTGCTTATTTATAATAAAATAAAGGTTTCGTTTAAGCGTAAAAACAAGCCAAATATGGAATGAGTTGGGTTTCTTTTGCGTTTTACTTATCTCATTCATATTGTGCCATAAAACGCGAAATGGACATACCATGTACGAGTTGAAATCTTACTCGGATAAAGCAACAATTTTTTTGCGTTTACTTTCTGGGTATTCTATGCTACCATAGCCACAACCGAAAGGTAAAATTGGAAGAAAAATAAAGATTTAGAAAAACTATATCTCAAATCCTATTTTTGGGATATAAGAAGTGTTAGAATAGACTTATGAAAGATACGATTGACAAATGTTTTGAAAAGGTGTACAATAAAGATAACGAAAAGGTTTTTGATGGATAAATTATGAGAACGTATTCTAATTTTTTTAAGAACTGCGCTACGTGCGCGTATTGGTGTGGAAGTAGGGAAACCGATTATTTCGGCTCGCAAGTAAAAATTCAAGACGATAACGCAAAAGGCAAATGCATGGCACCGTTTGGCATGGGTTGGCGTGGGCAGGATAGAACGGCGAGCATGACCTGCAACGCTTTCAAAAAATGGGAAGTTTTGAGATAAGGGGAAACGATATAATGAGTGAAAGTAAATGTTTATGGTGCGGTAAAATAATTGACAATACGAAATGGCGTTGCCCTAATTGTGGTTGCGAGATAAAAGAAACAAGAAAAGCAAGAAAAGAAGGGGACATAACGTGGTTATGTTCGATAGTTGAAGGAAAATTGTTTAGATTTAGAATTGAAGGGAAAAAGCTGCTCGCTGTATATAACGGCGAGAGTGGCGTTAATACACCAAGAACGCTGGAAATTCCAAGTGGTATAGAAATAATTGGAAAAGCGGCGTTTGCTAATTGTGATGAAGCTAACTATTATTTACAGGCTATAAAGATTCCTAAAAGCGTAAAAATTGTAGAAGAGGGGGCTTTTGCTTATTTCCAAGGGTGGTTTGCAGTGGAAGAGGCATGTCAGGGTGTAAAACTTGTGGACGGAATCTTATATTCTGGGGACGGAAAAATACTATTAAAAGCATCTAATGAAATTGTAGGTAAAGATGTTGTGCTACCTGAAGGTGTTGAAAAAATAGAAAA
>JAZQZK010000154.1:0-16629 GCA_045634025.1 Candidatus Scatosoma sp. | reverse complement strand
TATCATCTCAACGTCAAAAATACCCACGTAACCGGTATCGCGAATAAATTTTTTCAAGCGCTGTAAATCTACGCCAAAAAAATCTCTTTTAATTTGCGCGTAAGAAGTACTCCCACGGCCTTCCGGGTAGGAGCGTATTTTTCGGATCGAGCAAGGAATTTCCACCTCGCCATTCGGCAAGGAAATCCCCATTAACCCGATCTCAAACTGCTCCTTATCGCAAAGCAATTCTTGCGCCAAAACCTCTTTATATCCCTTTTCGCGTAAAGTTTGAAACCACGCGTCCGCGTCTTCCTTCGTGGCGCAAACACGTATATCCCCTTTACTACCAGCGTACCCCGCATACGGCTTTAGAATCACGGGGAATTGTAAGGATAAAACCACTTCGCCCGTCAAATCAACCTTCTCGAAAGCAGGCACGTTTAAGCCGTTATCTTGCGCCATTTTCGACATTACGGACTTGTCCGAAATCTCTCTCAATCGTCCCTTTGCATGCGGTATAAACGCGTATTTTTCAAAGGCTTGATAATTTTCGTCCAACAAATAATTACAATGGTCGTCCACGGTAAAAATTGCAGGCTTAGACGGCAAAGCGCGAACGTACTCTAATACCCTTTCCACCTGCGCCTCGTCCGAACTTGGCAACCGTAAATACCCCTTTGTGTACTTACTCTCAATTTTCGGATACGTTGATGCGAAAAGGACGTAAAACCCTGCTTCTCCAAGGCTACGAATTAACCCCGTCGCATTGACGCACTTCGGCCCCCACACAATCGCTATATTCTGTTGTATATTGCCTTTTTTAGCCATTTTTACCCTTAACTGTTTTTAATATCCGACGAACAAATACCAGGCGTTCGCTCTAAGCGTACCACCTCTTTCCCGTTCGCTTCACACCAAGCCACAGCTCTTTGAAACCCTGCGTGATTTTGGTCTCCGCCGATTGCAAACACGTCAAAATCTATTTCTTGAATACGCTCGTCCACGTTTTGATAGACAACCACCTCGTCTACGACGCGGAGCGCCGCAATTATGTCCATGCGTTGCTCGGTGGTATATAACACTTTTGCTTCGGGCTTGTACTTTAAGATAAAATCCCCGTCTTGCACCGCAACAATCAAATAATCCCCCAACTTTTTCGCTCTTTCAAATAAGCGCAAATGCCCAAGGTGAAAATAATCGTATACACCAAAAGTCAATACTTTCTTCATGGTTTCCCCTCCAAATCGTTATATCTCCCTTTCCTACTTTTTATAAATTACCCGATAAAGCCATTTTGGCCTACCGTCTTCTTTAAATAATAAAAAGTGTTTGATTCTAGACAATACTCGCCCACCAAATCGTTTCAACTCAAACCAACCCTTGCCTTGCTTTTTTAAGCGTTTTACCATATTATAGTGACAATAAGTATAGGGGGTATGCGTTTTATATGCATAAATCTTGAAACCTTTTTTGCAATACAAATATACTGCTGGTTTATACATACAACACACACCTAACTTTAATTCGCTATACTGTCTTTCTTTCGCAATTTTAATTACTTCATCCATTAAGTAAGAAGCATAGCCACAACCTTGTCTATGAATGTCACACCATACATGCTTAATATAAACCCCATCTGTCTCAAATAAAAATGCCAACCCCGCCACCAACTCGTCATCATCAAACAACGCATATAATTCTTGTTGATTTTTTAAATCATCTATTCCTATTTCGCTAACAGGCATCTTCTCGCTCGCACGCGCAAAAAACGCTTCGTTCATTTTTAAGATAAACTCTACAATTTCTTCATCAGTCACCGACAATTGCACAACCCTTTTCACTACCGATCTCCTTTTCTTTTGATCAATCTTAATGCCGCTTGTCTTAAATAGTTAAACTCCTTTGTCCGCCAATACAACGCAATAAATATTCCGTTATATACAACCGCGCAAATCACCCCGTAAACACAAAAATCAATAAAAGGTGAAATGGTAAACAGTGAACAAATCCACTTCAACGCAGCGCAAAATACCGCAACGTACGCCATACGCAACCAATAGGTAATATAATACTTTTTGGGAGATACCCCAAACGCATGCTTATGCACCAACAACGCATCAAACCACCAAGCGGCCAGCAAATTCGACAAAATAGTCCCTAACAATACCGCAACCACGCCATATTCATCAGGCATCAGCTTAATGAATAAGATGGATAACCCTATGTTTAAAACCACGGTAAACAACGGACGATATTTCCCTTTTTGAAATAAGCCGTACGCCGCCCTATGCGTCCCCATGGTTTCTTGTAACCCTTCGACAAGAAAACTTAAAACAATCGCTATTTCCGTCCATGTATTCATTACGTACTTTTCGCCAATCCAAAAGGTAATAAACGGCTTAAAGAGTACGAATAAACACACACCGCAAAATCCGTAGAACCAAAAGTTCATAAAACTAATGGTTTTGAAGATAAAATACTTTCTCTCTCTATTTTCACCTTCTTCCACGTTCAAATGTCCTAAGCTTGCCGTAAATGCAGAAAAACATTTTTCTAACATAGTTTTAATCGCAGAAACGATAATCAAATAGTTAGAATACAACCCCGTCAAAATAATACTGATAAACGAAGACAGAAGAATATTATCCGTAGAATTGATTACGACGCCACTTATCTTATACAAGGCTACTGAGCCCACGTTTTTCCACGTTTCTTTAGTTTCTTCTTTCGAAAGTTTCCCCTGTGGTTTTTCTTTAACAAATGGATACCATTTACCTATTAAAACGCCTTTAAGTAACGTTGAAATGCAGGTTAACACAATAGGAATAATTAAATATACGTAAATATTTTCAAACACAAATAAAGTTATGCATTGCAAAATCATTTCTGCAAACTTGAAAATATACGTGATAACTCTCCCCTTATATTCCGCTTGATCCGCGCTTAAAACGCATTGCCTGTCGGCATAGAAGAAATAGGAAAAAACGGTATTTATTAAATAGAGAATAAAAACTAAACGGTAGTTAATTAATTCGAGAGATTGATGGTCTTTAATTAAAAAATGCAAAAAAGGCGTTACTGCCAACCCTACCAACAATATCAACGTTCCTACGACGTAATAAGCCCGTTTATATAACTGTAAATACTGTTTGCTTTTTTCTTGGTCATCTTGCGCGACGGTCTTATACAGTTCTATAACAATCGCCGTTCCAAGCCCCAACTCCGCCAAATTAAGCACGGACAAAATATTCGTGAACAGTCCGTTTAACCCAAGGTATAATTCCCCTAAGGTTTTAATAAACACCGTCCGAATTAAAAAGCTTAACACATAAGATAAGCCTTGCCCGAAAATACCAGTTATGACGTTAAAGAAACTTTTTTTTACTTTGCTTTGCTTGCTCATAATTTAATTTCGACAACCCCATGTCCAGGATGACGGCTCGATTCAGGGGGTAACTGCATAGGATTTTTATAATAGCCGTGTAAATATTCGTCATATTCCACAGGAATGGGGAATTGCATACCGCAAAACTCTCCAGCCATCGTATTCGTAAACATAGTACGCTTGAAGGCAGGTTTGCTAGTACCCGATTGACAAATAGGACAAACAAATTCCGTTTCTTTTTTGTTATACTTACGCATTTGTCTTTCTGCCATTTTGTTTAACGTTCTAATAGGCAAAATAAGTAACGGCAAATATAAAATATGACGAAACTCGAATTTTTCAGTTTTTTGTTTAATGCACCGCACCATATTGATTGATGCTACGATACGGCATTGTATTTTTTTCTTTTTTAATATAACGTTATCTATAGGGAAAATATCCAACCAAACGCTTTGCGGCACTTTCAAATGCGCGGTATTTTTTTGAACGTAATGCGTGCTTACGTCAAACAATTTCCCAAATATATTAGGGAAATTCTTGTTCATATCTGCATTTTCAAAATAATATTTTTCGCCTAACTCCTCGTTGGCAATTTCACAAAACTTATCGTAATCTTCACGCAACATAGCAACGTCAACGTCGTCGTCCCAAGGAATAAATCCCTTATGGCGAATCGCCCCCAATAGCGTACCTGAATCCAACACGTAACGGAGATTGTGTTTTTTGCAAACACGGTCAAACTCCGTTAAAATTTCCAACATTTTTTTATGCACGTCCTCGATAGCGTAATCGCCTACCTTATACTCAACCAAAATCGTTTACCTTCCTTTGATTTGCTCTAATATATTTTTCCAAGATAACACGAATTGTTCTTTAGAAAACGTGTCTAAATTATCCTTTGCCTTCGACGAAAACTCAAAGCGTTTTTCTTCGTTTTCAATCAATTCGCAAATACAATCCGCCATCCTTTCAACGTCGAACGGCTCGACCAAATACCCGCTTTTATTATGCTCGATAATTTCTCTAGGTCCAAAATCCACGTCAAAGGCAAGCGTAGGCAAATTATAGGATTTTGCCTCGGTTAGAACCAATCCAAACCCTTCCGTTCTTGAAGTCATCACGTACAATGCCGCGCGCTTATATTCTTCCGCAATTTGGTTCGTGCGACCTGCAAAAATCACGTTATCCGTTAAACCGTATTCTCTTACTTTTTCCTGTATCGCATTAAATTGAGAACCGTCTCCAACAAAACGCCATTGCCAATCGGAATGTTTCTCAAATACTAATCTGGCAACGTCTACCGCCAAGTCATAGCCCTTTGTATAGAAGAAATGCCCCGCCGTCATAATAATTTTAGATTGACGGTCATAATCTATATACTCTGCGTTAGGATCGCAAGGATTATAAATATAAGTCATAGGACAACTCACTTTAAATTCCTTTAAGAAAGCATCCCTGTCGCCTTTGGTTTGATTGACGTAATACGCGCATCTCCGTAAAGACAGTTTGCGAATCAGTTTCGTGTTCTTGCTTCCGATGTCATTCTTTATATTAAACATTTCCCAAGCGATTACTTTGGTTTTTATCCCAAACGTCGCAGGCAACGAATAAATACCTAACATAACGTCCACGTTGATGATGACGTCGATTTTATTTCTTTTCAAAAACTGCCTTAATGCAAGCATCTTTCTTAAAAGAGATATATTTGGCAAGGTATGCATTTGCACGCGCTCGTCCAACGGATAATAGGAAACACCGCTTTCATTGTTGCAATTTAATACGCACACTTCATAGTCTGCTTCCTGCGCAAGCGCATTTGCTAAAATCTGCGTAATACGCTCCGTTCCGCCGCCTCTAGACATATTGCCGTTAAAAATACAAATTTTCATGTTTTTATATCCCGTAATATTTTAGAACCGTGTTTGCCCAACGTTCAATCGAATATTTTTCATCAATAATTTTTCTTGATTGCTCGATCTCCTCTTTTGTAGGTTGTCCTTTTTCCATGACTTTTTTCATACCGTCTGCAATCGATTGTATATTTTCATTTTCTACCATATAAACGGTAGGAAATTCTTCCGCAAACGTGTTTTCTTTGATATTACTGCAAACAATAGGCAACCCTGCGTAAATCGCTTCTAATAAAGCGTACGATAACCCTTCCGCTCTACTGATATGTAAAAAAGCTTTAGCGTTCTGGTACAACTCGTTAGCGTTTGAAACAGGCGGGATAACGTTCAAATTTTTTACAGCGCCAAACTCCTTCTCAATCGTTGCTTGCGTATCGTTTTTCCCAACAACGCATACCTGGTACGCGCCTTCAAGCATTTGTTGCGCCTGCGCGCATAAATCGACGCCCTTTCTATGATATAGCCAACCGAACATTAAGAAGTCGTTTTCGCGTTCGGCATAATCCGTTTTCACCAATTTAATTGCCTTTGTATTCAACCCATTCGGCAGGTAATAGGCTTGCTTAGCGGGAAATCCTACGTCAATCGTATAATCTTTATGCTTTTCAGACACAGACAACAAAATAGCCTTTTTATGCAATAGTTTATATTGAATTTTGTGCATAGTCCGATTATGCAAATCCCGCATATCTCCAATCGCATCATGCAAATGCCAAAAGACTTTTATATTCTTTTTCGCCGTAAGCACAACGGGAATATCGTACAATTCAAAATGGCAATGAATAATACCGATATCGGGATTTTCTTTATAAATCTTTTTTAATTTATTGTACGTAGCAGGCTTAATCCTTGCCTTTGCTAAAGGTAAGAAATAAACCTTTGTGGTCTTCTCTAATTCTTTGCACCAATCTTTCCCTTGCGCTGTTTCCGGAAACGCATAAATAGTGTTATGACCTTTTTCTGCCGCCTTTTTAGCTAATGTTTTCAGCGACGGAATAAAATTCCCTTCGTAGGGAGCCGCATAAGCGCAAACTTGTAATATCGTCATGCGTTTAATACCTCTTTAAACATATTTTCTGCGCATTGTACTGTTTTTTCAACGTCGAATTTCTGACCTCTTTCTATCGCTTTTTCCTTATAATACGAAAGATTCCCTTCTTCCAACATCTTCTTAATACCTTGATACAACGCTTCTTCGTTATTATCCGTTACAATCCCATATTCATTGTGATACCCAAGCAGTTCATACGCGCCTGAACAATTCGTGCTCACCACAGGAGTACCGATAATCAAAGCTTCTGTAACAGCCGTGCTAAACCCTTCTCGACGAGAACTGCAAACGTATAAATCCGCCTCCCTTACGTATTTATAAGGGTTAGATTGAAAGCCGACGAACGTCCAACTATCCTGCACTCCGCGCTCGATAATCTGTTTTTCTAACGCTGTTTTTTCTTCACCTTTCCCTACGATATACGTATGCGCAGGGAAACCATCGTCTCTTAATTTTTTAGTGATATTAACCAAGCGGTCATACCCTTTTGTTTTCATTAATTTAGCCACCGAAACAAGGTTTATTTCACTCTTGTTGAAAATAATATCCTTTACTTCTTCTTGTGACTTTTCTTTGATTACGTCCGCTTCAACCGTGTTGTAAAGAACGTCTATTTCTTTCTTATAATTAAAGATCTTGCTAAAATCTTCTTTTATCGTTTCCGCCACGCAAACGATTTTGTCGAAACGATTATAACAAGCGAGCGCCTCTGCCTGACTACGGAACGTCTTGCATGCATACTGTAAGCTATTTAGCTCAGTATGTATCCAACAAACTAGTTTCGTTTTAGGATTCGTACAACCGGCAACAACGCGTGCGCTCGGCCCTTCTAAGTAAGACACTATAATATCATAATCTTCTTTGATAAAATGTTTATACAATGCTTTGGGGGAAAACAACTTCATTATCTTGGTGTTCCCACGAATATAGTGTTTATACCCGCCGATATATCGAATCCCTTTCTTAATATGGCTCTGATAAATCCCCACGTCAAACATGGTTTGCAAAGTAATATCGAACTCATCTTGGTTCATGTGATTGACCAAATTAATCAATACTCGTTCCGCTCCGCCATGCCCGAGCGTAGGAATAAGGAATAAAATCTTTCTTTTCTTCATAAATTACCACCACTCAATACGAAAATCCCTGATTGCCCCGTAAAAGATATTTACATAAATGTTATAAGCGAAGAATATGAAATACAAAATAAGCGCCAACGACTTTATCCATTTAGCATCCTCTTCCTTGAAAACACTCTTTATCAATTTAGGCAACATAACGATAGGCGCAAACGAAGTATAAAATGCAAGCCTTGCCCAATACTGCATATACAATCCCATCAGATAAAGAGCTGAATTTATAACAATCATATTGATAAGCAATCCTTCAGTTTTAGCAGTTTTTGTTTTGGACGGCTTCTTCATAACACAATGCATAATCGCTAAAAACAAGGGGATAATAGCAATAATAAAGCAACGCAAAAAGCTCATGCCTACATTTTGGCTTAAATAATAACTATATTTGTTATCAATAATAGCTTCTTGCAACATACCACTAACTAAGCTTGGATTAAGCCAAAAAATAAAGCAAGCAATCAATGCTAATATAACTTTTATATTAAAGGGTTTCCCGTCTGCAACGAAAGCAATTAGCAATAAAAAGATTGCGGACTCATGAAAAATACTTGCGATTGCAACTAAAATACTATATGGTATATATTTTTTTTCAATAAGTAAAGGGAACGCCAACATTGTAATACCAGTCGCAAAACATTGCCGCACACCATTGTTGGTATCCATATAACCGATACAAAAATATACAAATGCAGAAAATAATACGTCGGAGGAGTATTTTTTTGCCATTAAAATATATGCCATATTTACTACCAAAGCGACTAAGAACAACATGATTTTTGGACTACTTGTTATATAGTTCAGATAATATAACAGGTACAGCCACCCCGCTTCAACCCCCCAAGGCGCGCTATTAACATACTCCAAATTATTCCTAGACTCTCTGTACATTATTTTATATGCATACGTATCAATGAAACCATATCTCAACGTAGACGTTACAATTAAAATCAAAGCGAAAGTAATCAAAACGCCCTTCGTCGTCACAAGCCGTGTTTCCCCGTCAGGCGTAATCATTTTGCGCTGATTACTTTTACCTTGCAAAAATGTAAATATTATAAGAATTGTACATGCAGAAATTAGAAACATATTTCCCCTTTCGTTTTAGCGTCTTAGTAATTTATACAGCCATTGCGGCATCATTCCTATTAAAATGGGTTTTATTAGATAAATTCTTAAAAAAACGGGAGCTTTAATCGCTTTATAGCCTTCCTTTCGCACCCAAACCTCGTTTAAACGCCTTTTAAACGTTCTTCTATGCGCCGCATCTCTACCATCAAACATACTATACAAGGGCTCACGGAGCATACAGCCTTTAATTCCTTTTTCATATAATCGGAACCACAAATCGTAATCTTCTACGCCAAGCGTTTCTTTTCTCACACGGTACCCTTCTATTGCCAGATAAGCCGCTCGGCGAATCATCACTGGTCCATGGCAAAAAGGAGACCCTTTAACAAAATCTTTTACAGTTGGTTCATAAGGTTCCTGAATGGGCGGATTTTGATACACCCCTTTCTCATCAAAACGCTTCATTGTTGTGCTTACAAATCCATACTGCGGATTTTCCATTAAAAAACGGACTTGCTTTTCAAAACGAAGCGGATCGCAAAGATCGTCTCCATCCATGCGCGCGCAATACTCCCCGCTTGACGCTTCAATGCAGCGATTCAACGTATAAGCTAATCCATAATTTCTATCGTTAGAAATCAATTTAATACGCGCATCTTTTTCCGCGTATTTTTGGACAACTTCCGCGCTATTGTCTGATGATCCGTCATCACAAACAATAATCTCCCAATCTGTAAACGTTTGCGCTTGAATTGACTCCAGGCTTGCCCCAATTGTTTTCCCACAATTATAAGCGCCCATTAAAACACTTATTTTAGGCACTTTATTCACCTTTCCCTTTTTTCAAAATTTGTCTATGCTCGCTTATTTTTTCAAACAACCTTCTTTGTTCATAATTTTCGCGTACATACCACACGGCGTATTCACCCATTTTCTTTCTCATATCGGATTCCGTTAACATTTTTTCCATTTCAGCCTGCAAGGATTCCGAACTCTTCACTTCACAAAGCAAACCCGTCTTTCCTATCTCAATGGCGTCTACTTGTCCTGGAACGTTAGAAACAATCGCCGGCAATCCCATTGCCGCCGCCTCAATAACAACCAGTCCAAACCCCTCGCGGTAACTAGGCGCGACAAAGACGTCCGAAGCTGCATAATATTCTTCCACGTTGCCTACGCTACCTGTGAACGATATATTCTCTGAAGCGTTTGCATACGCCATTAAATCTTGATTTAGCGCCCCACTATTATCATTCCCACCCATGATCAGGAGCTTTACGTTAGAATACTTGCTCTCCAAACCTTTGAATGCTTCCAACAGTTCGTTAACGCCTTTATCTACGGTCAATCTTGCGGCAAAAGAAAATACTACGTCCGTTTCTGAAAAACCTAATGATTCCCGTTTTTCCTTTCTCCACTGTTCCCGTTTTTCAACGTTAAATTTAGACAAATTTACCCCGCAAGCGCTACCGTTCCAAATAACGCAACTTTTTTCTTGAGAATATAACTTTTCATCGATTGAAAAGTTGCGAATGTTATGACTTTCCGCTTCAATAAAAGTCGAGCGTCTACAAGTTTCTTTTTCAAGCCACTTAAACAAGGCGCGTTTCCAACCGCTAAAGCCCATATAACGAATTCCCCATTGACAGTATAAACGAACGGGGGTTTTTGCTCTTTTCGCGGCGATTGATGCGCAAAATGCCGCGTTAGGCGTCGAATATTGTACTATATCGAATTGTTCTTTTTTAATAGTCGCTTCAATTTGCTTCATTGCCTTAAAAATAGAAAGGCTAACCCCACGTTTCATTGAAACGGGATAATAATGCACGTAATCGGGCAACTCCTCTTTAACCCCCGCTTCTTCATTGCAAATTAAAGATATATCGTATTCCCCTTGTTCATGTAAAAATGCGGCTAAGTCTTTTAAAAAAGATTTATAGGTTATATAAATCGTAACCACGAAACATATTTTTATCATTCTATTCCTCTTTGCGATAAAACGAGTTTTATTTTCTCTTTGCCGGGACGCCAATGTACGTACCGCTGCATTGAATTGTTTCTACCACTACCGCGCCTGCGCCTATCGTACAATTTGCGCAGATTTCCACGTTGTTTTTAATCGTCGCTCCCGCGCCAACCCAAACTCTATCGCCTAAGGTTACCGTCCCCGCAATGTGTACTCCTACCGCAATGTGGCAATAGTCGCCTATTATACAGTCATGATCAACCGAGCTGCAAGTATTCAAAATAACGCCTTTGCCGAGTTTCGCGCAAGGATTAATCACTGCGCCAGCCATAATCGCCGTCCCTTCACCGATTTCAACACAAGCCCCTATGATTGCGCTTGGATGAATAAGCGTCGGCAAGTTCGCGCCCATCGAAAGCAATTTTTCAATGAAACTACCACGAACTTCGCTATCCCCGATAGCCACAAAGATATCTGCCGTTTTTACGTATTTTTCAACTTCTTCCGTTTTTCCAATAATCGGCAAACCCATGCTTTCTTCGTCATTTCCGTCGTTTAAAAAGGATATTTTTTTATACACGCCAAGCTTTTGCGCAATATCCGCGATTACCCTGCCGTGACCGCCTGCGCCTATGATAATCAACTCTCTCATTCCGTTTTTGTCCCCTTAAATTCTTCCATTGTTACAGAAGCTCCTGAAGTAATGCCTTCACGCTTAAACACCGCTAAAGCAGTCTTGAATATAATTCCTATATCTAACCACAACGATATTTTTTTTGTGTATTCGACGTCCATTCGAAATTTAGTTTCCCAAGAAATTGCATTTCTGCCGTTCACTTGCGCGTACCCAGTCAACCCGGGACGAACGTCGTGACGATGTTTTTGCTCTTCGCTATACAAAGGCAAATATTGCACAAGTAGCGGTCTAGGCCCAACGATTGACATATCTCCAATAAAAATATTGATGAGTTCAGGCAACTCGTCAAGCGACGTACTGCGCAATACTTTTCCGTATTTCGTCAAGCGTTTTTCATCAGGCAATAAGTTCCCCTGTTCATCCTTTTCACAAGACATCGTACGGAATTTAATCAATTTGAAGATTTTTTCATTCTTCCCAGGACGAAGCTGCGTGAAAAAAGGATTTCCTTTCATTTTTATCGCGCCTATAATCGTTAACGCAAGCAAAACAGGCAATAAAACAATCAACGCAAATCCGCTCAAAACGATATCGTAAAAACGTTTAAAGAACGGCCTATATAAGAGTGCTGACAATACTACCCATACCGAAAAAACAGCCACGATAATTAGCGTTATTCCCCACCATTCTGAAATTAATTTTTCAAACAAGTCTTTCATAATCTTTACTCAAAACAACTTCTTACGATAGCAATAATCCGGCGTTGCTCTTCTACCGTCATTTTATTGTCGCTAGGCAAACACAAGCCACGGGCGAAGATATCCGCGCCAACGTCCACGCAATTACCAGCGATATATGCATTCGTGCGACCGCGCCCACTACCTTCTACCGTAACAAACGGATTCATTCGATAGAGCGGTTGCATATGCATAGGCTTCCAGATTGGTCTTCCTTCTGCATTATACTTTGCGAGTTTTTCTAAAATCTCAGTAGGACAGCTTTTTCCTTTCTCTTTCACGTAACAAGCCTCGTTATCACTGCGAACTTGTTTACACATTGCTTCCTTGTTGATAAGTAAACACGAAAGCCAAAAGTTCGGCTCCATTATTTCTTCATCGTAAGGATTCATCGTCACGGGCAAGTCCTTAAAAGCTTCTTTATAACGCATGTAAATCGCTTTCTTTTGCGCGATATGCTCTTCAAGATACGGATATTGACCACGAACAACACCTGCAATTACGTTGCTCATACGATAGTTGTAGCCCACTTCTTCGTGTTGATACCAAGGCGCGTTCTCACGGCTTTGCGTAGACCATTTGCGAGCCTTATTAGCCGACTCTAGATCATCCGTCAAAAGCATACCGCCCGATGATCCCGTAATAATTTTATTCCCGTTAAAGGAAATTGCGTTATAGTCGCCAAACGTACCGGTCTGACGTCCTTTATAGGTTGCGCCTAACGATTCCGCAGCGTCTTCTATAATGGTTGCTCCATGTTTTTTACAAATAGAAACAATCTCTTCCATCTTGCCCGGCGTGCCATAAAGATTGGCAAGAACCACCACTTTTACGTCCGGATAAAGCTCGAATGCTTTTTCAAGCGCGCGCGGATCCATGTTCCACGTATCGTATTCCGAATCAATAAAAATAGGAATACCCCCCTCGCACATAATGGGGTTCACGCTAGCAGCAAACGTGACGTCTGAACAAAAAACTTTATCACCATGCTTCACTCCTGCAAGTTTCGTTGCCAAATGCAAAGCCGCTGTGCCACAAGAAAGAGCAACTGCTTGTTTGCACCCAATTTTCTCACAAGTCAACCGCTCTACCTCATTGATGTTTTCACCCGTTGTTGACATCCAATTTGTTTCGTACGCCTGTCTCATGTACTTGATTTCATCACCGTGCATTGTTGGAGATGAAAGCCATACTTTTTTCTCGAAAGGTTTAAATTCCATCGCTAAAGTCCTTCTCGTAATTTTATAATATATAAATATATTATACCATGTTATTTTTAACTTGTCAAGGGATTGATTTCAATTAAAATGTCTTATTATTTAATAACTATACCCCAAAAAAGGGCGTACCATGTACGAGATGAATTATAAACACCCCACCCGTGTACGCGTTGAAATTAAAAGGAGCATACCAGGTATGCGTTGAAAATTTCAAAAAAAGAAGCGGAACTGTATTTACACAAATTCCACTTCTTATTATTTCTTATTCAAAAATAGCCATTAAATTACGATAACGGAAAACCGCTATCAAATCTCTACTTTGGGGATAATCGTATTCGCGTTCTTTTCAGGAATATGCAACGACGCGCCCCAAGTCCCGTTATAAAATTCTTTGCCACCACGAATATTGTCCGTAGGAGTACGAGTTTCCCCCGTCAAGCCGTGTCCGTAAAGGTAAACGTCGGCTTGCGTAGTTTCGTCCATACGATTAAGCTCGTGGCAAAGGGTAAATCTCTTGCCATACAGCTCTATCGTCGTGTTCCTAGGTAGTATCTCCGCGCGGCTAACGAGTGTTTTAAGTTCGTCTTCAAGGTCGTTATTGCCTGCAACGATAATCACGCGCGCAGACGTGTTTTCCATAATCCGTACGATAATAGGCGCGGTGTTTTTCCAGTACCCTTGTACGCTTTCTATACGGCCTGCTTTAAGCTCGTCCGCCAAATCGCCCGTATGTACGATAACGTCAGGCTTAATCTCGTCTATCAGTCTTTGATAATAGCCGTAGCTTGCCGAATGCGTATCGCTAATATGCAAGACTTTCTCACCCGAATTAGCCTTCAAGAACGCCCGCGCTTCTTCCATTTGCCCTTCGAATTTCTTTTTATTTTCCAAATAATTCAAAGAATTTCCAGTACGCTTATCTTCAGGCAAATGCCCAACGTCGTTGGCGTACTTTTCACCGCTTGTGGAATAGAGTAAAGATAAATGACAATTCCAATGGAACGCTTTATTGTCTTTTTCTACGTCGAATAAATGTCGCATCGCAACCGCCGTCGCCGCGTGTCCAACGAGCAATACGTCGATATCCTTCTCAAGCCCCGATAACACAGGCTCAAGCCCTGTTTTAAGCCGTTCTATGACGTCGGAAAGATCTTCCTTGCGTTCGTCGAGCCAAGTGTAAATCTTATTAAATTCCACCTGCATATGCGGATATTTTGCGAATATCTCCGCGCCACTTCCTGCGCTACGCTCCGTTGGTTCTTTCACGTTTGAAATCTCTCTCAAGCAAAGAAGGGGAACGACTTTCGCGCCCGCTTCTTCCGCGATAATTTCTGCCGTATTAAGCGTTCTATCGTAGGGCGAAGAAAAAATAACTCCGTTGAACTGTAAGTCCTTCAACCGTTTGCCGACCAGTCTAGCCTGTTCTTTCCCAAGCTCGCTAAGCCCTGCGTCCCCAACCGGTAAAGAAGCGTTTCCTTGATAATAACTTTTAGGCAGGACTTGACCGTGCCTTGTCTCAAATATTCTCATTTTACTCACTCCTTCCCGCCTGAACGGTTTCAAGGGGAATATCCCCTGTATTTTCCACGAGATAGATAGGATTGCTAAACGCAATTAAAACGTCCTTGTCGTCGTATATCTCCACACGCGCGAAATTATATTTTTGCGTAGCGGAAAGCGTAAAGTCCGTTTGGACGATTCCACGCTCGATTTCTACCCTTTTAATCTCTTCGCCGTTCGCGATACACCGCGCGTAACCGTTACAATAAATACCGTCCGCATACAATTCAACGCGTACCTGCCTGCCACTAACGACGCTTCCTTGCGGTTTTTCGCCCGCTTTGAAGACGAGATTTTTTATCTTAACGGGGTTACCGTTCCAAATAGAACCGCGCCGTAACGCTTTCGTGAAATTCTCTTCCGTCGGGAGTTCCGTGTCGTAAAGCCCCACGAACGCGCAAAAATTATTGCCTTGCGTCCAACCGTCCGCTACGGCGTGGTGGTTGTCGCTATCGCCGTCGCCCGTGATAAAAATACCGTTTGCGGACAGTCTGTCCCAAAGCTGTAAATATTGTTTTGCATCAAATCCGTCGCGACCGCAAGGGAAACCCACTTCCATAACGCTAGCGCCGTAAACACCGTTTTTAATAAGCTCTTGCGCGACTTCCGCTATAAGCGTTTCTTTCGGCTCTTCACGCTTGGAATACCGCGTGAACGGATGGTTCCAAGAAAAGATACCACCGTGTTTTTTGACGTGCGCTACCGCTTGCTCGTTGCTCACTTTATAGTCGAATTGTCTGTAATCAATTACGGGGACTTTGGTCGAATAGCAATTTTTATGATTACCTGCGCCCGTGATTTCAAAGCCGACGAAGGGCGTTACGCCCCATTTTTCGCCGAGTTTTTGCGCGAGTTTGATTTGCTCTTCACGGACTTCTTGAAAATTGAGCTCACGCTCGAAAGCGAAGGAATAAAACATCATTTCCGCGCCGTTTTCCACTATTAAACGGATACCGCAAAGCGCGTTGTCAAGCCCACCGATCTCTTCGCCTGCGTCTTTGGTCAAGTTAAAGGCGTACACGCCGTCTTGTTTTTTTGGGAAGGGCAGGTATTGGACGTTTTGCTCGGGGGTGGGCAGTTTGCCCATTACGTAGCGGAGTCTTGCCTGCGTATAAGTCGGCGGTTGCGCCGAAAGGATAAACTCGACGATTATCCGTCCGTTTGTTTCATTTGATATACCCATGTCCGCGTTGAGCGTGACGCTAAGCCGTGAAAATAAGGGGTCGCAATGGCGCTTGCGAGAATTAAACTGCATACTTTGCCGTTCGGTTTCTCTTGCTAAAAGGCGTAAGGCTATGCCCTGCTTAGTTTCTTCAAAAGCGTACGAGCCGGTATTCCCTTCGTCTTCCGTAAACCCTGCCACAACGCCGTTTTTGAGCGTTACGGTAAGTTGCTTTTCGGGGAAGGAAAATTCGGGTACGTCTTTCGCCTTTTTGCCCATACGGGTATCGTGCTCCGTCGTCCAAATATGGCGTATCCCAAGCCCTACCGCGTACGACATATGCGAACTTATCGACGCCGTTGGCTCGTGCGAACAATGCAAATGCAAATGCATAGGATAAAATTTCATACCGCACCCCTTTTAAGAATTATTTTCAACTTATTATAACATATTTTTTTGTCACAGGCAAGCCTTTTGATTTATTTTTTGGTCGTTCGGAGAAAATTAAAAAAAGGCAAGCACGCTAATGCGTTCTTGTCTTTTTTGTATTAGCACAACAAAAGCTCTAAAATCTCCCTATTTTTATAGGTTAGAACTACAAAATGACTATTTGAGGTCGCTTTCTTCTACTCCTAAGAAATTAAATATTTTTTCTTTTTGTTTTTCAAAACGCTTTGTTAAATATTCAATATACAAATTATCTAAAATTTTATCATCACCAAGACCATCGTATCCTAAATACAAAAAATCTAAATCATTAACATTCGTAAAACTAAATTTGCTTTCTACTTCTTCAATAGGCAACTTTAAATTTT
>JAZQZK010000153.1:0-6672 GCA_045634025.1 Candidatus Scatosoma sp. | reverse complement strand
CGGCGGAAAGCCGTACTTTATCGAGATTAATTACCGTAACGGGCAATATGGCTACGCCACGACAAAGGCGGGATATAATCTTCCGGCAAATTGGTTTCGCGGTATGATGGGGAAAGACGTTGAAAAACAGGTTCCCGTTGAAGAGATTTTCTACATGAACGAGCGTGAGGACAAGCTACACGTTAAGGACGGGAAAATATCTAAGGAAGAATGGAAACGGCAATTTAACGGGGTTTCGGCGTATGGTATGTATTGCAAAGAGGACCAACGCCCCTACGTAAGACAATACGTGAAAATCCCCGACAGAGTAAAGATTGCGTGGAAAAAATTTTGGTATCGCATATCCGACCTTTTGGTGAAAGAGGAATGGAACGTTGCCATTAGACCGAGAGGAGAACAGCTCCTTTTTGAAAATAAGGACACCAAAGGGTTTGTCGTGTTAAAAAACAATCTCCGCTATTGGTGCGCTGATCCCTTTGTTCTTTCCAAGGACGGAAAAGATTGGCTATTCTTTGAGATGTACGACCGTTTCAAAGGGAAAGGCGAGATCGGTTACCGTATAATTGAAAATGGAAAGGTAGGGAAGATGAAAAAAGCGTATGAGATTTCTACGCACCTTTCTTTCCCTAATATATTCGAATACGGCGGAGAAATATATATGATGCCCGAATCTTGCAATGCAGGCAAGGTAAGTATTTTGAGGGCGGTGAAATTCCCTGATTGCTGGAAAGAAGTTCATGTTTTATTGGAACGCAAAGTTTGTGACTCGGCGCTACTTTTAAGAGAAGAGCAAACGTATTTATTAACACAGCCGCTAGATGCTAAAGAGTCAAGATTGGAAAGATATATTATTGCGGACGGTTGTGCGTACGCGTGTGAAGAATCTCCGATTGTTAAAGGGAAGAAAACTTCACGCATGGCAGGGGCAATCATTGAGAGAGAAGGCGAGTATATTCGTGTTTCACAAGATTGTGTAAAGGGATATGGTTTGGCATTGGACTTCCATAGAATTTGCGCGTTTAAGGTTGGGGAATACAAAGAAGAAACGTTGCAACGTATTGGAATTGAGGATATGCCAGAGATACAACGTAAAAAATACGTTGGGTTGCATACATACAATCTTAGCGAGAATTATGAAGCGATAGACCTGAAAAACAAAAACAGGTTACGCTTAGGGAATATTATTAATATTTTCTATCGGTGCTTAAAGAAGGTGGTAAAATGAAGCAGAAAGAGCGTATAGTAGGATTAGATTTATTGCGCATATTGGCTATGTTTTTTGTAGTTGTTGTGCACGTTTTAGCGCAAGGCGGTGTTATTGAGAAGGCTATGTCTGTATCCAAGTGGCATTATTATCCTTTGAAGTTGATTCAGGCTGTTGCTTATTGCGCCGTGCCTTGCTATGCGATTCTTTCAGGATACGTCGGTGTGGATAAGAAATGGAAGCCGTCTAATTTGATTTCGCTTGTATTTACTGCATTATTTTATACGATAGGGTTTAGCGTTTTATTCTATCTACTGAAACCGAAAGAAATTGGGGTTATTGGTATGCTGAGGGGAATGCTTCCTGATTATTGGTATCTTTTATGCTATTTCGGGCTTTTCTTTTTTATGCCTTTATTGAATAAGACCTTGGAAACAATCTCGCAAAAAACGATTTTTTGTATATTATTATTGATGTTCTTTGTTTTTTCAATGACTTCACCTATTTTTATGGCGATTAAAAGGGATCCGTTTCGATTATTGGAAGGATTCTCCGTAATCTGGTTGATAGTTTTATATTTGGTTGGTGGATACTTAAAACTTTATGGTATTTGCAAAAAACGCTTAAAACTAAAAATGGTTGCGCTGCTTCTAGTAAGCATCTTTATAACGCTTTTATCGAAAGGGCTGACAAATGCGTTAGGTTATGGTAATATGAATTTATTATATCACTACACTTCTCCAACTATCTTTTTGGCGTCGGTTGCAACAGTTGTTTTGTTTGCCAATATGGATATTCGTTGGAAAAAGAAAGGGATTATTACCTATTTCTCTACTTTTACATTTGCAGTATATTTAATCCATCAACAGCAGTTTGTAAATATGTATTGCATTGAAAATCAATTCCTTTGGGTGTTGGAGTATCATTGGATAATATCAGCTTTGGCTGTGCTTGGGGTTGCGTTGCTTATCTATTTGATTTGTAGTATAATGGATATGATTAGGTTTTATATATTCCAGTGGCTGCGTCTTAAGCAGTTTGCTGTATGGATTGAAAAAGTCTGCGCAAAGGCTATAGATTGCTTGACGATTAAAATGGGAATAAATAAATAAAACAGGGGATACGAGGTATGATATTACAAAAGTTTTTGGAAAAAAATCATAGAAGAATTTCATTATTTCTTATAGATATTATAGGATTCTTATTTATTGTTGCGGGGTTGTTTTCGGTAACAAAAATAGTCAATACGTTCCCTTCAATAGGATTTAATAGATATTGGAAAGGAACGTTGATTTTACTTGCTATACTTTTTGCGATTAGATTTTTAACCGGGGTTTATAGCATTATTTGGCGATACACTAGTACAAAGGCTTATTTGCAAATTATTTTATCTGATTTTATCACGACGATGCTCACAGTAGTTTTGTTTTCGTTTATAGATCTTAACTACGAGGCGTGGGCGTATGGGTTGATTGTTGCTGTAAATGCTTTGCTGGATTTATCTATGCGCTTTATTTATCGCTTACTGTATAAAAAGAAAAATATAAAAAGCATAAAAAAGAGTATGCAAATTAACGTGGCGATTGCAGGCGCGGGGCAGCTTGGCGTTTTTCTGTTGAACGAACTTAAGTGTAATCCAAAAACACAATATAATCCCATTTTATTTATTGATAAAGATCCGCAAAAGATAGGAAGTGAAATTGCGGGTATTCCCGTTTTTGACGAGGCGAAGATTGATAAAGTCATTGAAAAATACGAAATTGCCGAGGTTATCGTTGCAATTACCCGTTTGACGAGCGAAGAGTTGAACAAGTTGTATCAATATTACGCAAGTTTTGGGTGCAAGGTAAAGGTATATGATACGCCTACTTTTGAGGATGGTGATCCTGCTACGGTGAAAAGGCCTGTTGTTCGTGAGTTCCAAATTGAAGATTTGCTATTTAGGAATCCTTTGGCGGTTAGCAATGAACAGGCGCGTAATTACTACGCCGACAAAACGGTTTTAGTCACGGGTGGCGGTGGTTCTATCGGCAGTGAAATTTGTCGTCAAATTGCAAAATGCAAGCCCAAGCGTTTGATTATTTTTGATATTTATGAAAACAACGCGTACGATATTCAGCAAGAATTGACGAGAAAATATGGGGCAGAGCTCGATTTATGTGTAGAAATAGGATCAGTGCGCGACCGTACTCGCTTAGAGTGTATTTTTGCGAATTATACCCCTCAAATCGTCTTTCATGCAGCGGCGCACAAGCACGTGCCTTTAATGGAACAAAGTGGTTGTGAGGCAATCAAAAATAACGTTATGGGTACCTATAACACGGCGGATATGGCGGAAAAATACGACGTGGAAAAATTCATTTTAATTTCCACGGACAAAGCCGTTAATCCGACCAACGTAATGGGCGCATCAAAGCGTCTTTGCGAAATGGTTATTCAGTGCCGTACGAACAGTAAAACAAATTTTGCGGCGGTGCGTTTTGGTAACGTATTGGGCTCGAATGGGTCGGTTATTCCGTTGTTCAAGAAACAGATTGCGTCAGGTGGGCCGATTACGATTACGGATAAGAGAATTATTCGTTATTTTATGACTATTCCCGAAGCGAGTCAATTGGTAATTCAAGCAGGGGCGATGGCGAAGAAGGGCGAATTATTTGTTTTGGATATGGGAAAACCCATCAAAATTTATGATTTGGCTGTCAATATGATTAAGCTATCTGGATACGAGCCAAACGTTGATATTGAAATCAAAGAAATCGGTTTGAGGCCTGGGGAAAAATTGTATGAAGAATTGCTGATGACGACGGAAAAGATGGATAAGACGGACAATAATATGATCTTTATCGAAAAGGATACGCCTCTTACCCGTCAACAAGTAGAAGAGAAATTAAATAAGTTGCTCAATGTGATGGAAGAAACTAACATGCAGCTTGGATCAAAGCGATTAACGGAAGTACTAAAAGAAATTGTGCCTACCTTTAAGGACCCTATTATTGTTAATAAGGCGGCGGCGGAAGCTATAGAAATGAAGAGAGCGGAAGCAGTTTAAAGATTGAAATTTTCAAAAAATTGCGTTGTAAATTTTATTTTGTTCGTTTACACTGTTCACGTGAGTTATTAGCGTAAAGGTGGGTACCAGGTGCGAGATGAGTGGGAAAAAGAAGGGCAGGGTGGAGCGCTTTTCTTGAGAAAATAGGCGGAATTATCGATAGATAGTTCTTGTAAGGAATGTTCCGACATAAGATAGTTAATGAAGTAGGGTGCGTTTCGACGCGCCCTATTATCAAATTTAGCGTCTTAGAAGGGGGCAGGTATGGAAGGAATCATAGATTTGCATTGTGATACGCTGTGGAGAATGGACAATGCGCGGGGGAAACGCAAAAAAATAAGCCTGCAAAAATCCGATTTGCAGGTGGATGAAGAAAAACTATTAAGCGGTGGATATTTGGCGCAATGCTTTGCGGTTTTTACACCGAACCAGTTCAGAAACCCTTACGAAAAATGCCTGCGCGCCATAGACTTATATTACCAAGAACTCAAAAAATGCCCATCGATTGCGCCCGTCTACTCCTACGCGGACATCGAGAAAAACGCCCGTGAAGGCAAGGTTTCCGCCATTCTCACAATGGAAGACGGTTGTCCTATCGACGAAGATTTCTCAAAACTCGAAAGACTATACCGCTTGGGCGTGAGAATGATTTGTTTGACGCATAATTTAGTCAATCAAATCGGCGCGCCAAATTACGGGAAATACCTTGCAGACGGTCGGCCCGACTGTCTTACCCCGAACACCCAAACGGGCTTGACGGAGTTCGGCAAAACGCTTATCAAAAAAATGAACGAAAAGGGGATAGTCGTTGACCTTTCTCACCTTTCGGATAAAGGCTTTTACGATGCTTTAGCGTGCACTGAAAAGCCGATAATTTTATCCCATTCCAACGCGCGTGGCGTTTGCAAGCACGTCCGCAATTTATCGGACGATATGCTCAAAAAACTTGCCAAAAACGGTGGAATCATGGGCGTAAATTGCGCTAAAATCTTCTTAAACGACGACAAGCAAAAGGGCGAACAAACGGTTTCTTGTATGGTGGAGCATATACTATATATAAAAAAGAAAATCGGCGTGGAGCATATCGCGCTCGGCACCGATTTTGACGGAATAGACCCTGATATCGAGCTTTCCGACGCGTCTAAAACACCGCTCTTACTCCCTGCGCTTGAAAAAGCAGGGTTGACCGCCGCCGAGATAGACTGTATTACGCATAAAAACGCCTTGAGAGTGTTTAAGGAATGTTGGAAATAAATCGTGACGGCGACCGCTTTTACTAATAATAAAATACACGCGGAAAGTTTACGCCCCGAAGATTTGTCTTCGGGGCGTAGGTATTTATAACGGGAAAGCGTTTAGCAAACGCCGTTGTTTCACGTGAATAATTATTCTTCCGTCGTAGGTTCTTCCGCTACGATTTCTTCGCTTTCAATCTCTTCAAAAGCTACTTCTTCGATTGCGGGTTCTTCTTCGGTGATTTCCGCGGTTGCGATTTCTTCGACTGCGGGGGCTTTCTTCTTGGCGAAAATAGATGCGAAGAATTTAGCTTCCGTGCCGTTCATAATGCGTTTGAAGTTTTCGATATGGCGGTAGAGCACGAATGCCGTCGCGATAGACGTAATAAACGCGGGAATCCATTCGCCGATGATGAAAAGCAAGGACGGGAAGAGCAAAACCGTTGAAATGATAAGCCCGACCATGTAATCGGAAACAAACCAAATTGCGATACAAAACGGGGTTGCGATAAGGGCTGCCCACCAGTTGAGCGCGAACGCCATACCTATATAAGCGGCGTGGCCTTTACCGCCCTTGAATTTGAGATAGAAGGGGAAGATGTGCCCAAGCACCGCGAAGACGCCTGCGATATGTTGGCTATACAGATAGTCGGGGAAAAGCCAAGCGGTGAGAAGTACGGCGAGTACCGCCTTACCTGCATCGTGCAAGAACACGAGTACACTGTAAGCTTTACCAAGCTCTAAAAAGGTATTGCAGGTGCCGAGATTTCCCGAACCGCGATTTCGCAAATCGGTCTTTTTCAGTCTGGAAAGGTAGAACGCCATATTTGACGAGCCGAGCAGATACCCTACGACGACGGCAAATAAATATCCCATAAAAAATCTCCTAAATTGTTTAGAATATAAATATAGTATAGCATAGCTTATCAAAAAACGCAATCATATGAAAGAAAAAAATTGAAAAGGGCAGGATTTTCTTGAAAATAGGCGTAAAAAGCCTACTTTTAGGAGTACGAGAACGGAAGTTTTTCAAAAAATATCAATTTTTCAAAAAAAATTTGTTTAACGTGTTTAATATGG
Organism: Candidatus Scatosoma sp.; assembly: GCA_045634025.1. Classification (GTDB taxonomy): domain Bacteria; phylum Bacillota; class Clostridia; order Christensenellales; family Borkfalkiaceae; genus Scatosoma. Next base: position 104 of record JAZQZK010000153.1, on the reverse strand, counting down.
AAAAATCAAGGTTAAATATAATTGAAAATAAAAGTTTCGGGGGTAAATCCCCGTAAAGGAGAGTAAAAATTATGGCAGGAAAAGTTATCGGTATCGACTTAGGT
>JAZQZK010000152.1:0-3423 GCA_045634025.1 Candidatus Scatosoma sp. | reverse complement strand
ACCGCTTGCAATCTTCATTAAGGCTTTGAGTTTTTCGATTTCGTCTGGGATTTCCTTTAAGGGAATATCGTCCGTATCCGAGCGTTTTTTGGTGATATTGAGCGTGGATTTGATGTTTTTGATAATCGTTTTCGGCGTGATTCCATGCGCCTTGTTATATTCGTCTTGGATTTGACGACGGCGGTCAGTTTCGTCGATGGCTCTGCGCATACTGTCCGTAATGACGTCGGCGTACATAATTACCCTGCCTTCGCTATTTCGCGCCGCTCTACCTATCGTTTGAATAAGCGACGTTTCGCTTCTTAAGAACCCTTCCTTGTCCGCGTCCAAAATGGCTACGAGCTTGACTTCAGGCAAGTCCAACCCCTCACGCAAAAGGTTGATACCGCAAAGCACGTCGAACTCCCCGCTACGTAAGCCGTTGACGATATCGACGCGCTCTAACGTGTCAATGTCGCTATGCATATATTTTACCTTGATAGAACGCTCTTTCAAATAGTCCGTGAGTTCTTCCGACATTTTCTTCGTGAGCGTGGTTATCAAGACCCTGCCCCCCTCGTTTATCGTGGTTTTGACTTCGGAAAGCAGGTCGTCTATCTGTCCGCGAATGGGTTTTACGGTGATTTTTGGGTCAAGTAGCCCCGTCGGGCGAATAAGTTGCTCCACCTTTTGACCCGCCTCGGCTAATTCGTAAGGGGCAGGTGTAGCGGAAACGCATATTAGCTGGGGTACGCGCGCGTCAAATTCTTCAAACGTGAGCGGTCTGTTATCGAACGCCGCTTGCATACGGAATCCGTACTCGACAAGGTTTTTCTTGCGTGAAAAGTCGCCGTGGTACATCGCTCTTATTTGCGGAATTGTCATGTGGCTTTCGTCGATGAAAACCAAAAACTCGCCCTGCGGGAAGTAATCAAGCAGGGTGAAGGACGGCTCGCCGGGTCGCCTGCCGTCGAAATATCGGCTATAATTTTCCACACCGCTACAATACCCGATTTCTCTAAGCATTTCCAAATCGTGCTCGGTGCGTTGTTTTAAGCGTTGAGCTTCTAAAAGTTTTCCGCTGTCTTCAAAGGCCTTGACTTCGCCTTGCAAGTCCGTTTCAATCATCGAAAGCGCGCCACGAAGTTTCTCCGTGCCGACTGCGTACTGGCTTGCAGGGAAAATAGCGACGTGCGAAAGCTCGTTAAGTTTGTTGCCCGTTAACGCTTCCACTTCGTAGATTTTATCTATCTCGTCGCCAAAAAACTCGACGCGTATAGCCACTTCCGAGTTGGACGCAGGGAAAATTTCCACGTTGTCGCCACGCACGCGGAAGGTCGAACGCTTGAAGTCCACGTCGTTGCGAGAGTACTGAAGTTCAATGAGTTTGCGAAGCAAAGCGTTACGCTCCCACTCCATACCAGGCCGTAAGGAAAGGGATAAACGGAAATATTCTTCGGGCGCGCCGAGCCCGTAAATGCAGGACACCGACGCAACGACGATAACGTCTTTTCTTTCCATCAACGAACAGGTTGCGCTGTTGCGGAGTTTGTCGATTTCGTCGTTTAAGCTCAAGTCCTTTTCGATATACGTGTCCGTGGACGGAATATAGCTTTCGGGCTGATAATAGTCGTAATAGGAGACGAAATACTCCACTCTATTTTCAGGGAAGAACTCCCTAAACTCGTTACAAAGCTGGGCGGCAAGCGTTTTATTATGCGCGATAACGAGCGTGGGACGATTGACGTTTTTAATGACGTTTGCCATCGTGAACGTCTTACCGCTACCCGTTACGCCAACGAGAACTTGCGTCCTCATTCCGTCGAGCACGCCTTCCGTTAATTTTTTAATTGCTTGGGGTTGGTCGCCCGTCGGATCAAAGTCCGATTTCAGCTTAAATTCCATAAAGTCTTTCCTTTAGCGGTTTCATCTTGCGAACATTCGTTTAAGTATAGCATATTTTCACGGAAAAGTAAATAGTTTGAGCAAAAATTTTTCTTATTTTGGGCGATTTTTTTGGATTTTTAATTAATTTAGGACTTTTTTTCGATTTTATCGCTCATAAACTATCTTTTTTAGAAAAAATATGTTATACTTTTAATGATATTGATTTTTGGCGTGGCGGTTTTCGCCCTATCAATACGTAGTTTTTGAAATTCAAGGAGTTTTCATTCATGCCCGCAGTTTACGCGCATAAACGGTTCGGGGAACGGGTTTTTGAGTTCCTGCCTATTCGATTGCAACAGGCTTTCGCCCCCTATAAAGACTGTTTTATGCTTGGGCTTGAAGGGCCTGACATACTCTTTTATCATAGACCGTTTAAGGCGAACGAAACACGCAAACGCGCAAGAAAAATTCATTACGCGTCCGCAAAGGATTTCTTCGTTTCCGCCGCCAAGAAAATCTACGCGCAGGGTGTAGAAAACTTTGAAAATACCGCGTTCGCGGCGTACACGGCTGGGTTTATTTGTCATTTCACGCTCGACAACGCTTGCCATCCGAGAGTTTACGACCTTGAAGATACGGGCGTATCGCACGGGCGTATTGAATCTGAATTTGATAAGTATATCTTACGAAAAGAAGGCAAAAAAGTCTTTGGGACAAACCACTCCAAGCATTTTAAGGCAACCAAGCAAACGGTAAACGCGTGCGCAACGATTATCGACGCGAAAGAAAGCGAAATCCGCCGCGCGATTAAGACCTTGAAATTCATCAACGGCGCGTTTGCCTGTCGGTACGTTTTTTTGCATAAACTCGTACATGCCCTACTCAAAAAGCTGAACATGGAGAAAACGTACGGCGGTATGCCATTCCACCGCGAAGACGAAAAGGGGTGCGATACCATCAACGCAGGGTTGTATGCCGACTTTGAAAATGCAATCCCTTTCGCCGTGCAATCGGTGGATAATTTCTTTACTAACCTTGAAACAACCGCGCAAACGGGCGCGATTGATGATATTTTTGATAAAGATTACAGAGGAGGAAGAATTCATGAGTAATCAATCAACAACTGCCGAATCTACGGCAAGCAAACGGCTTACACCGCTTGAAAAGAAATGGGTGCTTTACGACGTAGGCAACTCCGCGTTCGTATTGTTCGCATCGACGATTATCCCTATTTACTTCTCAAGCCTTGCAGGAAACGATTCTTCGGGCATGGCGACTTCGATTTGGGGCGCGGTATCTTCTATCGTCGCATTAATTTCCTTGTTCATTTGCCCTATCTTTGGTACGATGCCAGACTTTAGCGGTAAGAAGAAGTTCTTCTTGATCTTCGCAGGTATCGGTATTTGCGGTTGCGTGCTTTTGTCCTTACCCGTAATGACGGCGCTACTGTTCGCGATTATCTACATAATCACCGACTCAAGCTTGTCGTCGTCCTGCGTGTTCTACGATTCCATGCTCTCCGATGTTACGACGGAAGATAGACTGCATAACGTATCC
>JAZQZK010000151.1:0-1715 GCA_045634025.1 Candidatus Scatosoma sp. | reverse complement strand
ATTGATTCTTGCGCTATCCACCCCGACTGGGCGGAAGAGCTCATTCAAATTTTGAAATCGTACATGCGCGAATGTGGCGTACATGGGTATAAAGAACTCACTAAAACGGGTACGCTTCGACATATCGTCGCAAGGGAAATTGCAGGGAACTTTATCTTCACCTTGGTCACCGCTAAACGCGAAGTAAAAGGACTTGACAGGCTCCTTTCTTTGCTTGAAAGTAAGTTTTCTTCTTTCAGTTTGTACTTAAACTATAACGCAAAAGAAACGAACGTGATTTTCGGGGAAGAATTTAGGCTTGTCCACGGCAAAGAAACGTTTTCTAGCACGGAACACGGCATTTCCTACGAAGCGGGCCCCGTCACGTTCTTGCAGGTCAACGAGAACGTGAGAACAAAGCTTTATAAGGCCGCGTTGAAAACGGTCACGGGCGACGGCGACGAAGTGGTAATCGACGCGTATTCAGGCGGCGGATTGCTTACGGCAATGATAGCAAAACGCGCAAAACGGGTGTACGGTATCGAGCTTGAAAAAGAATCGGTCGCTTGCGCGGATAAATTAAAGGAAAAGAACAAGCTTACGAATATGCAAAATATTTGTGGCTACGTCGAGCAGGAGCTTGGCGGAGTTTTAGACAAAGAACAAGGCGAAAAAATCCGTCTAATCCTTGATCCGCCTAGGGCAGGTATTGCGCGAAGCGTATTAAAAGCGCTTTGCGAAAGCGGAATAGAAAAGCTGACGATTATCAGTTGCAACCCGTCCACGCTCGCTCGCGATTTAGGGATTTTGACAGGCAAATTAGTGGAAAGAGACGGCGAACTCATAAAAGGCGACGGCAACGGCGCGTACGAAATCACGTCCATTCAACCCTACGACATGTTCCCCCAAACTCGCCACGTGGAGACTCTTGCGCAACTTTCCCACAAAAAATAAATAATATAAGGACAGGCATATAACGCAGAAGACGAGATTCGAGGCTTTCGCTACGCTCAAAGAAAACGCAAGCGTTTTCCGTGCTAGGTAGCACTCTTCAGTAACCCCGTCTTCGACATCAAAAAAAGGACAGGCATATAACCTGTCCTTTTTTTGGCGCAGAAGACGAGATTCGAACTCGTGCTACGGTTTCCCATACTACTCCCTTAGCAGGGGAGCCCCTTGAGCCTCTTGGGTACTTCTGCATAGCTCAATTATTCAAACGCTATAATACTATATCACATTTTTTTTGTCTTGTCAAAGCTTTTTGCCTAAAAATTGCATTGTTTTTAGAAAAATTTTCTTTTTTTTGTTTTCTGCCTTTTTTCTTTCTATCGCTTGCAAAATTTCGCGTTTTGTGGTAAAATTATTGCAAAGTTAGATAAAGGAGACGGTTATGAATATTTGGCATGATATCTCGGATTCGCGCATTACGTCCAAAAAATTTGAAGCCTTAATCGAAATTCCCAAAGGCTGTAAAGTGAAATACGAACTTGACAAAGAAACGGGGCTTCTAAAGCTCGATAGAGTACTTTATACGTCCACCGTGTACCCTGCAAACTACGGTTTTATCCCCAAAACGCTTGCGGAAGACGGCGATCCTTTAGACGTACTCGTGCTTTGCGGGGAGACTATTTATCCTATCACGCTCGTGACCTGCTATGCCATCGGCGTTATTAAAATGATAGACAACGCCTCGCTCGACGAGAAGATTATCGCTATCCCTTACGGCGACCGGACCT
>JAZQZK010000150.1:0-5935 GCA_045634025.1 Candidatus Scatosoma sp. | reverse complement strand
TTCAATCTATTATAAACGTTTATCATGGCAAGTTTAATAATATCAGCGCTTGAGCCTTGCAACGGCATATTCATAGCAGCTCTCTCGCCGAACATACGAAGATTTCTGTTTGAAGATTTCAATTCGTTGATTACACGTTTTCTGCCAAGATAGGTTTTTGTGTAACCAGTCTCTTTTGCCTTTTCTACGCTTATTTCAAAATACTCTTTAACAGACGAATACGTTTCAAAATATTTATTGATATATTTTTGAGCATTGGATTGCGCAATACCTAAATCTTCCGCTAAACCAAACGCGCTTATACCGTAGATAATCCCGAAATTTACCGCCTTTGCCTGACGGCGCATTTCCGAAGTCACGTTTTCAAGCCCCACGTTAAAGACTTGCGACGCTGTTAAAGCGTGTATATCTTCTTCGTTTTTGAAGGCTGTAATTAGCTCTTTACAAGCAGAAAAATGCGCTAAAAGTCTTAATTCGATTTGAGAATAGTCCGCATCAATCAACACGTTTCCTTCGCTTGCAAGGAATAATTTTCTAAGTTCTTTGCCTTCATCGTCTCTTACGGGAATGCTTTGCAGATTAGGATTTGAGCTTGATAAACGCCCCGTTGAAGTATTGATTTGGTTGAACGTCGTATAGATTTTACCGTTAGATTTTATAAACGGTTTAATCCCTTCAAGATAGGTTGAGTTGAGTTTTTGAATCTTTCTATACCGTAAAATCAAAGGAATAATTTCATGCTCGTCTTCAAACTTTATGAGTTCTGAAGAACCTGTCTTGTAATTATTCGTTGATTTTTTCTTTACTTTACCATTTCCGATATTTAATTTTTCAAAGAGAATTTTACCTAATTGCTGGGTAGAATTCACGTTAAAACTCTCGCCCGCAAGCGTATGAATACGCTCGGTCAACTCCGACAATTCCTTTTTATACTTCGAAGAAAGCGAATGCAAACAATCGCGATCAATACAAACACCTTCTCTTTCCATTTCAAAAAGAACGACGGAAAGCGGCAATTCCACGTCACGATAAAGTTTAATTTCTTCATCGCTTAACCTAGATAAATACTCCTTGAATACTGCGTAAACGCCTTTGGCTTTTAATTGTGTAGGCAAAGAATAGTATTCCAAGCAAAAATCCAAATCATCCGCATTTACCGTTCCTTCAGATAAGCATTTCAAAATAGAAACGTCTTCAAAAGGCGCGGTAAATTCAACGCCATGCTCTAATAATTTCTTTCTTAATTCCTTTGTATTGTAAGCAATTACTTTACGTTTCCCTGCAAAAATCAAGCGGTATAACGGCGATAATTGATAATCGAAAAATCCAGGCGATAACAAGCCAGTTGTGAACGAAAGTCGATATTCCGTAAAATCACACAACTCGTCGCCTTGATAAAGGCAAACGTACACTTCATTTTCAGTAGCGTGATAGGAAACCGTATCCCCCTTTTCACTTTCAAAAAAGCTTAAAAGTTCAAGAAGTTTATCCGTCGTTTCAATGCAAATCTGCCGTGTTTCTTGCTCGACTTTTTCGTTGTCATTTTCCTTAACTTCCGAAGCCGCTTCTTCTTTTTCTTCCGCGTAAATATTCATAGAAAGTAAACTCTTGAACTCAAGCCGAACGAACTTCTCTTTGGTTTTATACGGGAATGGCATTTCAAGCTTACACTCGTCCAAATCAAGCGATAAAGGAACGTTGACGTCAATCGTTGCAAGCGCGTAGGAAAACCTTGCATTTTCTTCGTTTTGCTCTAATTTCGTATGCAACGCGCCAGTAATTTCTGACAAATGCGCATACACGCCGTTAAGGTTAGAATACTTCTCTAAAAGCGTTCTTGCGGACTTCTCACCCACACCAGGAACACCGGGGATATTATCCGATTTATCGCCCATTAACGCCTTTAAATCAATAATTTGAGCAGGCGTCAAGCCGATTTCCGTTTGGAAATTCTCTGCGGTTAATTCTAAAATATCGCTTACGCCTTTTCTCGTATAGCAAACCGTCGTAGTGTCGTCAACAAGTTGATAAGAGTCTCTGTCCCCCGTATAGATATACGTTTGAATAGGAAATTGTTTTGCGAGCGTACCTATGATATCGTCCGCTTCATACCCTTCAAGTTCACAGGTGCAAATATTCATTGCGCGTAACACTTCTTTGATAAGCGGGACTTGAACCGCAAGCTCGCTTGGCATAGGCTTTCGACCTGCCTTATAGTCCTTATAAAGCTTATGACGGAAGGTCGGCGCGTGTAAATCGAACGCAACCGCGAAATGAGAAGGTTTGCGCTCGGATATAATTTTCAAAATCAATTTTACAAACCCGAACACCGCATTCGTAGGCAAACCGTCCTTCGTGGTGAAAACAGGCGTTGCGTAAAACGCCCTATTTAATAAACTATTCCCGTCAATAAGCACTAAGTTTTCCATAAAAAATATCCCTTAAAAATCTTATTGACAACATTTTACCATAAAATTAAAAAAAACGCAAGAAAAGAAGAAAATAATCGAAAAAAAGTTGAAAAAATATAAAAAAACGCTTGCTTTTTTTGAATTTATGATATATAATAAAAAAGCTTTCAATTCAGCACGCCGAAGTGGTGGAATGGCAGACGCGACGGACTCAAAATCCGTTGGTAGTGATACCGTGTGGGTTCAAGTCCCACCTTCGGCACCAAAAAGGTCGTATCAATTTGATACGACCTTTTTAATATTTTTAACACAAAAAAACTTGACAATGAAACTGAAATAGGATATAATAATTATAAAGATAAATCAATGCCTTTTAGGTGACTTGCAATGTTTGCAAAGGTTTATCTGAAAGAATTAGACCTGTGGTAGCTAATGACTACCGCTTAATGGCTAATTCTTTTTTTTATAAAACCTAAAAAAAAATACTTGACTTTCTCTACAATATTGAATATAATAATATTGGTTGAGGGATGACATTTTTTGTCTTACCTCCCTACCAACAAATGGTAGGATAAACACCTTCTTGAAAGAAGGTGTATTTTTTTATTTTAAATTTTTAATTTTCTCTAGATCCCAACTATTTAATCTAACATTAAACATCTTAAAAAATCTTTACCTGACCATAAACTCTATGATTTTAGAACAACATTCGAAACACGATGCCGTAGTTTTAATATCGAAGAAAAAGCATTAAAGCTTATGATGAGACAATCGCTCGGACAACTTGGAAACGCATATACCGATGCCGAACAATTACAAAACTATTTACTAAAAGAGTCAAAAAACGAGCGTCAATTCTATTGATGCTCGTTTTTCCTTTATTCGTATTCAATTTCAGAAATTCGTTCAATAAACGGTTTTCCATCAAGCTGAAAATTAAAGAATAAATCTTCTATCGTTTCAAACTTACCAACCATTTTACCTAAATGCCAAATCTCTGCTCCTCCACCGCAAGGATCAATTTGAAATCCATAATCCCTAAAAATAAGATTTACCGGAGACTGAGAATTTAATTCACCTATTAAATCCTCTAAAAAACTCTTTTCATCTTCATTTTTTGCATACTGTTCATATTCTTCATACTTTAATAAATAAATCATAATAAAACTACTTCTCCATTAAAAAGCATAATAAATTTCTTGCGATTTTTAATAGCAAACAAGAAGAGATAGGAGTCATCCCCTATCTCTTTTTGTGGCGCAGAGAAAGGGATTTGAACCCTTGTATACATTCCTGCATAACACGATTTCGAATCGTGCGCGTTCGACCGCTCCGCCATCTCTGCAACAAGCTTTTATATTATATACCATTCAAAGCAAAAATGCAAGTCTTTTCGTAGCGTTTTTTTAGTAAATTTAATTTTTTTATAGTGTTTTAATAAAAAATTAGCCCCTTCTACACATTCACGAAGGGGCTATATGTATCCTTATTCTTCGATAAATTGCAACAAGTCTTGGAAGACCATTTCTTTCTCTGGCTCGTTTTGAATTTCGTGGCGAAGACCATGATAGAGTTTTCCAGAAACGTTGTGATAGCCTACTTCACGCAAGAAATCGTGCGATTGCAACCATTTATTCTCGTTGACGAGTATAGGGTCATCACTACCCGAAACGAAACGGATAGGCAGGTTCGGGTTTTCGACTTTATAACGCCGTTTTGTATAAGTATTTTTCATAAGTCTAAACAGGTTTTCAAAGCCGTTACAAGTGAAAATAAAACCGCAGTACGGATCGCTTAAATACGCTTCTACGTTTTCTCTGTCGCGATTTAGCCAACCACCTTTACCTTCACTTTCAAAACGCTTATTTCCTTTACCCGTAGAAATGTACGCAAGCGTTTCACTGCGATAACGCTCGCCTTTAATAAGCCCCACCGTTCTTGCAATCAATACCGCAAAACCCGCCAAGGGATTAGAGCTTGGAGATCCGCAAACGATAAGTTTTTCAATCTCGTTATCGTAGTTTTGGATATAGCAACGCACCACCATTGAGCCCATGCTATGCCCGTACAAATAAACAGGTAAACCCGGGTACGCGCGTTTTAATTCACAAGTGAAGGCGTAAACGTCTTCAACCACGGCGTTGGCTTTTTTATCGTTAAACCAACCCCTATCTTCCATCGTCGTAGCAGTTTCGCCGTGACCACGATGGTCGTGAATAGCAACCACGTAACCACGCTCCGCGAAAAACTCCATCATTTTTTGGTATCTGCCAGAGTGTTCCCCCATACCATGTACGAGTTGAAGGATACCCTTAGGAGCAACGTCTGGTTCATAAACGTTGCAAACAAGCTCTATTCCATCAAAGGGGGATTTGATACGAAATTTGTGTTTATTCATCATTTTCTCCTTATCTCTACCACGCCGTTTTTATTCGTTGTGGCTTAATTTACCGTATATAATTTATTCCGTACGAAGCGCAACGACGGGATCTTTTTTCGCCGCTGCTTGAGCAGGGATAAGTCCACTGATAAGCGTAAGCGTTATACTTACCCCTACCATAATCAACGCCGAACTTACTTTAAGAGATGCGAGCGTAGAAATTCCCGTCAACGTGCTTAATATCAAATTGACTAATCCACAGAGCATATACGCTACGCCTACGCCTATCGCGCCCGAAGTCAAACCGATAATAAAGGTTTCGGCATTGAAGAGATTTTTAATATCGAGTTTTCTTGCGCCGATTGCGCGTAAAACACCGATTTCTTTCGTTCTCTCAACGACGGAAACGTAAGTGATAATCCCTATCATAACGGACGATACAACGAGCGAAATCGCCGTAAACGCTACGAGAACGTACGTGATTGCGTTGAGTATGGCTTGCGTCATACTCATCATCATACCAACCGTATCCGTATAACGGACTTGATCTTCTTTCTCATGCGTATCATTCCACGAATCTAAATAAGAGAGAATCGCTTCTTTATTTTCAAAGTTTTCCGTGTAAATTTTTATCGAGTTTACCGTATCCTTACCGCCAACCGAACGCAACGCCGTATCCCCGTAAAGCACGTAGCGGGACATTCCGTTTTGTTGACTCTCGATATAATAAGTATCTAAAGTCCTTGACGCGCGTTTGAAATATTTAGCGTTATTTGGGTTCGTCACCAAGCCTTGCAATTCTTGAAGCTTTTGCATATATTCCGACCCAGGAGCAAATGACGGCGTTAAATCGGCAAGTTCTTGGGTAAGCGTAGCAAGCCACGAAGAGAGCCTGGATTGTTCGCGAATAAACTCAACGATTTTCGACTCCATGTTTTGTTGCAGGTATTGATTATACAAAGCTTCCGTCAAATACAACCCACTACCAAGACAACCATACGACCTACCCTGTTTTAAGCGATACACACCCACGACCTCTATCGTAACCCCGTCCGTTCTCGTCGGGTTCTCGCCGGAATATTCGTACACGTACTCGTTATCGCTCGCATTTTCGGTATAAATGGAGTCGTTATAAAGCAGGTTA
>JAZQZK010000149.1:0-2872 GCA_045634025.1 Candidatus Scatosoma sp. | reverse complement strand
ATACCCTGTTCACCAGGGTCACCTTTATCGCCCTTATCACCCTTTTCGCCTTGGATACCTTGCGCGCCAGTGTCACCTTTATCGCCCTTATCACCCTTTTCGCCTTGGATACCTTGCGCGCCAGTGTCACCTTTTTCGCCTTGAATACCTTGCGCGCCAGTGTCACCTTTGTCACCCTTATCGCCCTTTTCACCAGCCTCACCCTTTAACCAAGCGAGGAAATCTTCTTCATCTCCCTCATTACCGAGTTCAAGCCAAATCTGATAAGCGGATTTTCCGTCTTGACCGTTTTCACCAGTATCGCCCTTGTCACCTTTATCCCCTTTTTCGCCTTTAATGGTCGCAAGCCATTCTTCATACGAAAGGGGTTCTATCCCCTCGGCTTGCGCATACACTACGTATTGCGCGTAAACTTTTTCCATTTCCGTTTTCTCTTTCGGAAAAAGAGAAACAACGGCAACCGTGCTTGTCGCTACAAACGCAGTTGATAATAAACCTATCAATAATTTTTTCTTCATAAAACTATCTCCTAAAATCTTTGTTTATTTCAAAAAATAAACAATCGTTGTTTTATTATATCACTTTTCCCATTTCTTGTCAAACGATTGACGATAAAAAATTCCCGCCGACGGTTTTTAAGCCGTCAGCGGTAATTTTAGAAAGGTATTAAAAGGAAATGCCTTGTATATTTTTATTATACGCCACTATACGCAGCAAAGCCACAGTCAACGGGCAACACCACGCCTGTGATTGCGGACGCCGATTTGTCGTCGCAAAGGAAAAGCGTTGCGCCTAAAAGCTCGTCGGAGTCAACGAAACGGTTCATAGGCGTACCGTTCAAAATCTTCGCGCTACGAGCGGTAGGCGTGCCGTCTTCGTTGAAAAGGAGCGCTTTGTTTTGCGCGGAAACAAGGAAACCGGGAGCAATCGCGTTGCAACGGATTCCCGTGCCTGCAAAGTGGGTTGCGAGCCATTGCGTAAAGTTGGAAATACCTGCTTTCGCTGCGGAATACGCAGGGATTTTCGTCAAAGGAATATACGCGTTCATGGACGAAATATTCAAGATACAACCGCTCTTTTTCGAAACCATGTCTTTTGCGAACGCTTGCGTGGGCAAAAGCGTGCCTTGGAAATTGAGTTTGAACACGAAATCTACGCCCTTATCGTCTAAATCGAAGAAGGATTTACCACCTTCTTTCGCTTCGTGTTGATATTCGTTATCCGTCGTTGCTTTGGGATTGTTACCGCCTGCGCCGTTGACGAGAATATCGCAAGGGCCAAGGTCTTTTAAGACTGCTTGGCGCACTTCTTCAAGCGCAACGGGATCGAGCACGTTTGCCTTATACCCTTCGCAAATAAAGCCTTTGGCTTTAAGTTCGTTTGCAAGCGCTTTTACTGCGTCTTCGTTCAAGTCAAGCGCGGCAACCTTTGCGCCGCATTGCGCGAATGCGCGAGCCATTGCGCCACAGATAAGCCCACCTGCGCCCGTCACTACGACGACTTTGCCTGTATAATCAATATTTAATGGAAGTTTTATCATAATTTTCTCCTTATTCTAAATGAATTGACTTGCGTCATGAATTGATAGCAAGCTATCGTGAATTGAACGCTTTGCGTTCGTGAATAGCAAGGCAAACCTTGCATTGTGGCATAAATTTATAAAATACTTCCTTAATGCAACCACGGTTGCAATTCATGGCGTAGCCTATTCATGAAATTTTTAATTTCAATTCACGCAAGCTTTGCTTGTAATTCATTTTATATACGTGTTTAATTGTTATTTGTCGAACTTATCAAGACTATCCCAAACGCCGAGCATATACATAATACCTAATGCACGGTCATACAAACCATAACCAGGGCGGACTTTTCCAGGTCCTTCATCCCAAAGGTGCCTACCATGGTCGGGACGAATGTAGCCTTTGAAACCACAGTCGTGGTATGCTTTTAAGATTTCAAGGATACCCGTGTCGCCGTCGCAATCTCTATGGCTTGCTTCCGAGAAGTCGCCATTTTCGAAGTGTTTTACGTTTCTGATATGCGCGAACGCGATTCTACCGCAATGCTTTCTGACGATTTCCGCAACGTTGTTGTTCGGGTTTGCGTTCAAGCTACCAGAACAGAGCGTTAAGCAGTTATACTCGTCGTCCACCATTTTCAAGAACCTGTCAATGCTCGGTTCGTCCACGAGAAGTCTGGGCAAGCCGAAGATATCCCAAGGGGGATCGTCCATGTGGATTGCCATTTTGATATCGCATTCTCTACAAGTGGGCATAATCGCTTCAAGGAAATATTTAAGGTTTGCCCAAAGCTTTTCCTTGTCCACGCCTTCGTACGCTTTGAAGAGTTCGTCGAGTTTCGCCATTCTTTCAGGCTCCCAACCGGGGAAAGACATATTGTATTTCTCCGTGAAGTCAAGGATATACTTCGCCATGGCGTTGTAATCGTCTTGAATCATGCCCTTTTCATAGAACAGCGCGGTTGAGCCGTCGCCGACTTCGTGGAAAAGGTTACTTCTCGTCCAGTCGAAGATAGGCATGAAGTTGTAGCAGATTACCTTTACGCCGAACTTGGATAAATTACGAATGGTTTGCTTGTAGTTTTCGATATATTTATCGCGAGTGGGAAGACCGATTTTGATATCGTCGTGGACGTTTACCGATTCCACTACGTCGATATTAAAACCGTACTCGTCGCATTGCGCTTTTACCTTTGCAATCTCTTCTTCGCTCCAAATTTCGCCGGGCATTTTGTCGTGCAACGCCCATACGATACCCGAAACGCCGGGGATTTGCTTGATATCCGATAATTTGATACGGTCGTTACCTTCGCCGTACCAACGGAAGGTCATTTGCATAGTGTTTTCTCCTTA
>JAZQZK010000148.1:0-4014 GCA_045634025.1 Candidatus Scatosoma sp. | reverse complement strand
TTGGTTACGGGGTCAAGATAGGTGATAGGCTTGCCGCATTCTTTTGCGTGCTGGGACAAGTCGTAATCCGTTCTGTCAGCGATGCCCCAAAGCTCACCCCAACCGAATGCGAATTTGTATTCAAAGTCGGTGGTTGCTTTCGAATAGAAGCAAAGTTCTTCGGGCGAGTGGTCGCGAAGGTGCAGGTTTTCCTCTTTCATGCCGAGGGAAAGAAGCCAATTTTTACAGAAATCTTTCCAGTATGCAAACCATTCAAGGTCGGTGCCGGGTTTACAGAAGAATTCAAGCTCCATTTGTTCAAATTCACGAACGCGGAAAATGAAGTTGCCGGGCGTGATTTCGTTACGGAAGGATTTACCGATTTGTCCGATACCAAAAGGCACGCGCATACGCGTGGAGCGTTGAACGTTTGCAAAGTTCACGAAAATACCTTGCGCCGTTTCAGGGCGAAGATACACGGTGTTCACGCTGTCTTCGGTAACCCCTTGGAAGGTCTTGAACATAAGGTTGAACTTACGGATAGACGTGAAGTCGGAATTTCCGCAAACGGGACAAGCGATTTTATGCTCTGCGATAAACGCTTCCATGCCTTCGTTGTCCATGGTTTCTACCTTAACTTCGATTTTATGCTTGCTAGCGTAGTTCTCGATAAGATTATCCGCTCTATGACGGGACTTACAGGAACGACAGTCCATAAGCGGATCGGAGAACCCGCCGATATGCCCAGACGCTTTCCACGTTCTAGGGTTCATCAAAATCGCGCAATCCACACCCGTATTATAGGGATTTTCTTGCACGAACTTCTTCCACCACGCCTTCTTGACGTTGTTTTTAAGCTCTACGCCCAAAGGACCGTAGTCCCAAGTATTCGCAAGCCCGCCGTAGATTTCGCTACCGGGGAAAATGAAGCCTCTCGTTTTACAAAGCGAAACGAGTTTTTCCATCGTAACTGCTCTCTTTTCTGCCATTTTTCGTAAACTCCTTGATTGTAGGCGTTCTAAACAAGCCTAACAAAATTATTATCTTAAGTATTATACAATGTTTTTAGCGTCCAAGTCAACCGCTTGCGCGCTATTTTTTAATTTTTTTGCAAAGCAAATATAAATAAGTCGAACACGCCTAATGGTTTTCGGCGTGTTCGTATATCTCGATAGGGCGTAGTTAAATTTTTAATTTTTTGAAGAGCGCAGGGACGAGTACCGCCGCAACGATTACAAGCAAGAAATACTTAATAAACGACGATAAAATCCCGGAAGGCAAGAGCGCAGAGAATAGCAAATATTCCGCGCCAACACACAAAAGTCCCATACCTGCCCTAGCCCAATTCTTTTTTGCAACCTTATGATTCTCGAAATTTATGTACTTATGTTCAAGCTGAATACCAACGACTATACCCAAAAGGCAGGCAAGGTTTTTAGCAAGGCTTTTTGAAGGGAAAATCAAGCAAATAATAAGGAATACGAGCGCGTAAACACCTGCGATTGCGAATTTTTGCTTGTCAAATTTCGTATAAATAATTTCCCAAATCCAAGCAAATGCGATACCCAGTGTCGCGCCGACGAGTACGTCGGTGGGGTAATGCACGCCCAAATACATTCTCGAACACATCACGCCGAGCGTTAAAAGGGGGAAGAGTATCCAAGCCCATTTTTTCTTGAAATGGAAGGCGCTCGTAAAGAACAGCCCTGCGGAGAGTTGGGAGTGTCCGCTCGGGAAGGACTGCATGGCGTCTAATTCCATCGTGGAAATTAACGGACTGTCCAGTTCAATACGCGAAACACCGCCTTCAACGGTGTAAGGACGGGGGCGAGAGACGAGTACCTTTAAGAAGGAATTGAGCGTCAACGACGTGAACGAAGTCAACATCAACCGTTCCGCGAACTTTTTATCGATGATCCAGTACAATAGACAGATAACAACGATAAGAGGCACGGTTTCGCCTAAAAGACTGAACGCCGAAAATACGACGGTCAAAAATGAGCAACGAATAGATTCAAAAAATTGTAAAATTTGCATATCCATAGCTACATTATAACACATAATTCCAAAAAAAGCAAAAAAAATTAAAAAAAGTTTGAAAAAAAGCAGAGATATTTATTTCAATTTTTGAAAATATATGTTATAATGTAAAGCGAGAATATATTTTTTGGCGCTATCTTGACAAAAATCACTCAACTGATAAGCAAGATAGAGCCGATTTTTAAGAGGTGTACTATGTTGTCAGATATCGAAATTGCCGAAAGCGCAAAGCTTCAGGATATCCGTGAAATTGCAAAAAGACTCAACTTAACGGAAGACGATCTTGAACTTTACGGAAAATATAAAGCAAAAGTTTCTTTGCCCAAATCGGCAAAGCGTAACGCAAAGCTTATCCTTGTAACCGCAATCAACCCCACCGCATCAGGGGAGGGTAAAACCACCGTTTCCATCGGTCTTGCGGACGGGCTTTCCAAAATCGGCAAAAACGCGTGTCTTGCGTTGAGAGAACCTTCGCTCGGCCCCGTGTTCGGTATCAAAGGCGGCGCGGCAGGCGGCGGTTACGCGCAGGTCGTACCTATGTCCGAAATCAACTTGCATTTCACGGGCGACCTTCACGCAATCACGGCAGCGAACAACCTTCTTTGCGCGCTTATGGACAATCACATTTTCCGTGGCAACGCGCTCAATATCGACACAAATAACATCTATTTCCATCGTTGTATGGATATGAACGAACGCCAACTTATCAACGTCATGATCGGCGGTAAGGGTAGAGGTGTAGAAAGAGAAGACCACTTCGACATCACCGCTGCAAGCGAGATTATGGCGGTACTTTGCCTCGCAACCGACATTGACGACTTAAAGCGTCGTCTTGGCAATATCATCGTCGGCTTGAACACGGACGGCGACTACGTAAGAGCAAAAGATATCCCCGGCGCAGTCGGTTCTATGGCGGTACTTTTGAAAGACGCTATGAAACCCAACCTCGTCCAAACCCTTGAAGGCACGCCTGCGTTTATCCACGGCGGACCTTTCGCAAATATCGCGCACGGTTGTAATAGCGTTCAAGCAACCTATTGCGCAATGAGCCTTGCCGATTACGCGGTCACGGAAGCAGGCTTTGGCGCGGATTTAGGCGCGGAAAAATTCCTTGATACCAAGTGTCGCGCGGCGAATATCGAGCCTGATTGCGTAGTAATCGTAGCTACCGTTAAGGCGTTGAAACTCCACGGCGGCGCAACCAAGGACACCCTTTCCGAAGAAAACCTTGACGCGCTTGCAAAGGGTATGCCCAACCTTTTGAAACATATCGAAAACGTAAAAACGGTCTTCAAGAAACCCGTTGTCGTTGCGATGAACAGATTCTTCACGGACACGCAAGCGGAAACGGATTACGTCCTTAAAACGGTTGCCGAAGCGAACGCGAAAGCGGTATTCACCGACGTATTCTTGAAGGGTGGCGAAGGCGGTATGGAACTTGCAGAAGCGGTTGTCGAAGCTTGCGAAATGCCTTCCAAACTCGAATACGCTTACGACTTAAACGAAAGCGTTTGCCAAAAAATCGAAAACATCGCAAAGAGAGTTTACGGCGCAGACGGCGTTGAGTTCTCTGAAGAAGCGCTTGAAAAAATCAACACGCTCGAAGCGAAAGGCGAAGGGAAACTCCCCGTCATCATTGCAAAAACGCAATACTCGCTTTCGGACAACGCAGAGCTTTTAGGGCGTCCTTCTGGTTTCAAAATCACCATTCGTGACATCGTCTTAAAAGGCGGCGCAGGTTTCATCGTTGCTATCTCCGGCAAGATTATGTTGATGCCCGGCTTGGGCGCGCATCCGGCGGCGGAGAACATAGACCTTCTTTCCGACGGCACCATCGTTGGCTTGTCGTAACGGTTGGGCTAAACGAGTATATACTTCGCAATACGGCGTTGTCGCTCGGTCACGTACTTCTTGTACGCTCCCTTGCTCCGCCTTGTCTTGCTCGTATCTCCGCGTTTTGACGATTGTCCAAGTTCGGTAATGAACTGCTCGCAT
>JAZQZK010000147.1:0-2590 GCA_045634025.1 Candidatus Scatosoma sp. | reverse complement strand
GCTTTAAGTTGCTTGCCTTATAAGAAACAACTTAAAGCCGATAACCTTACTATTAAAAACCAAGTTTTTATTTGAAATTTCAAGCCGGGTACTTATTAATAAAGTTCTCTAAAGAAACTACCGTAAGCGTTGAAGAATTCCGTCCAGTAAGATTCCTTTTCAACGTCGTACTTGTCTAAAATGGTGTTTAACGCTGCGGCCTTATCAAAGACTTCTTTGATTTGCGCCTTTTCTTCTGCAGTATATTGTTCGTAATTGTCGAGCAAATCTTCAATCACTGCCTTAAAGCTTTTAACTAATTCTTTCTTTTCGTTTTTCATTTTCAATCCCTCCGTGGTTTAATTTATTTAACTTGGTTTTTTAATTTTTTTATTGAAATTTATCTAAAGAAATAGCCGTAAGCGGTGTAAAATTCCGCCCAGTAGGCTTCTTTTTCGACGTCGTACTTATCTAAAATGGTATTTAACGCTGCAACTTTTTCAAAGATTTCTTTGATTTGAGCCTTTTCTTCTACGGTATATTGTTCGTAGTTATCAAGCAAATCTTCAATTACCGCCTTAAAGCTTTTAACTAATTGCTTTTTTTCGTTTTTCATATTCTTTTTTCCTTTTTATTTACCTTATTTTTATCAATTTGGTTGTCTTACCATTGCATAATGCATAACGTCTGTTTTAGGAACACGTTCTCCCCTTTTAAGTTCAAATCCGTAATGTTCGTATAAACCCACATTGTTTTCTTTATTAGTTTCTAAATAAGCAACCATTTTTTCATCATCTAAAAATTTGAGCATCGGTTTCATTAACTTACTTGCTATACCCTTTCCTTGTGCTTCTTTTTTTATGGAAAGATTAAATAAATACCAATCGTAATTATCGGTAAACTCTTTCTTTAAATTCATAGCGTAAGTTTCGTAATTTAAAAGCCTACCCACTAAACCGAAACCAGAATGAAAAAATAACGCAAGACCACCACTCAATAAAAATGGTATAGTCTTATTCCCCGTAAAACCAAATGGAAGCCAAGCAGCAAAACCATTCATTTCTTCACTATCGGCGTAAATAATTGCATCTTCCGTCATCGTTTTTAAGGAAATTTGCATTAGAAGTTTAGATGCCTTTTTATCGTATTTACCCTTTGTGAAATAATTGTGTAAAGGATAATCTTGATAAGCATCTGCGGAAACTTCCGCCAAATGGTCTAAGTCTTTTTTCTGAACTATATACAAACCCGCTTGTTCTATTGCGCGTTTTGCAAGCGGAATTTCAATTTTTCTAACTAATTTATCCATTCTTTTACCTTTTGAACGTTTTTGTTTTTTGTCTTCGTATCGCTTAGATAAAGAAAGTTTTTATTTGACCAACCACTTTTTTATCTCTTCAGCGTTTGTGTTTTTTATAAAGATGAAAGAGCTGGTTGTAAGCGCAATTAAAAGCAACTCCACTACCCCGCCGATCACCGTAAAAGTGATAGCGTCTTTGCAGGTATAGGTTGTAGAATACCCGTCAGGGCCTTCAAAAACCTGCCTAAAAGCGTTGATTTTTGCCGCATAGAAAGGCGTAGCAATCGCTTTTTCAAAATCTTCGTTAATTTCCGCTACTTCCGCTTCATATCCTTCACGCGTTTGAGCCATAACGAAGAAAACGTAGCCGTCTTTATAATAATAAAACGACTCTAATTCTTGATCGAAATTCGTATTACGATTGATCATCGTATCGTCCGACTTAAAGGTGATGATTCCTTCAAACGTTCCGCCGTCGTATTCCGTTACGTTACGGTATTCCATACCGTAAGATATAGGTCTTAAAAGCATATACGCATAAAACCCAAGCGTAAGAACGGTTACGATGAAAAGCACGATTAACGTCCTTACGTTTGATAATATTTTTTTCATAGCATTTCTCCTTTTCTTCTTAAATATTCCCTGAAACAAAGTCCGCAAGAGCTTCCGCAACGTCTTCAGCGTTCGCAACGAAAGGCATTTTATATCTTCCGTAGCCGGGGACTTCTAAAAATACGTCGCCGTAATTAGACGAGAAGATGTGAATGATAATTTCACGGAAAAATCCCGGTTGGAATAAGTAAGGAACGTGTACGTCCACTTCGGCGTCAACAAGCTCTGCAAGCGGGATTTTCGCTTCCTTTTTGCCGTGGATATACAAAAATTCGCCGTCCGTTTCCGCTAATACTTTTGGAAGGTTACAATACGTTTTATAGGGACGGATAAAGGTAAAATACCCAAGCAATCCGAAAAAGAGTAGCTCTATAATAGAGAACCCTAAAACGGTTGGATTCGCCATTAAAGCAGGATCGAGAACGATCATGGTGACAGGCAAAGCCAACGCCAACGCCATCATAATTATTGCGTAGAAAATAAGCACGAATTTCAAAAGACCGAGCTTATCCATTTTTTCAACAAGAATTTTCATTTTTTATCTCCTAATTTTTTATTTTTTCTTACTAAGTCTATCAAGTCCGTAGAAGATATATCCAACCGCAACGAACGCAATGGAAAGAATAGCAATCCACATAAGCACCTTCGGAAGACCTTGCGTTTCAAGGTTCACGAAGAAGTAAGGATAGATAAGCGGCG
>JAZQZK010000146.1:0-7321 GCA_045634025.1 Candidatus Scatosoma sp. | reverse complement strand
AGCGAACGAAGTCTTGTCCGACGAACAAAAACGCGCCGCTTACGACTACGAGCTTGAACACCCCGGTATGGGTGGTTTCGGCGGTGGGTTCGGCGGATTTGAAGGCGCAGGGTTCGGTGGATTTGAAGATATTTTCAGTAGTATTTTCGGCGGTGGGTTCGGCGGCGCAACCCGTACGGCGCAATCGGAAGTCGGTGAAGATATCCAAAAGGAAATGACCTTGAGCTTTATGGACGCGGCGAAGGGCTGTACGAAAACGCTTTCTTATACGCGTAACGAGCCTTGTCAGGCGTGTAGAAGTACGGGCGCGAAGGACGGCGTGAAGTATAGTTCGTGTTCGCGTTGTGGTGGTAAGGGTATCGTGCAAACGGTGCAAAACACCATGTTCGGCAGAACGATTAGACAAAGCGCGTGTCCCGATTGCTCGGGTACAGGTCGTAGGATAGACGAAAAATGCCCCGACTGTAAGGGTAAGGGTTGGCAGAGAAAGGAAACGGAAGTCACCTTCAATATCCCTGCAGGCGTGGACGAAAAGAGCTATATCAAAAAACGTGGGTTTGGTCAAGCCGCGCCAAGAGGCGGAGCTGCTGGGGATTTGATTGTCACTTTCCGTATCGAACCGCATAAACTACTTAAGAGAAATGGGTTTGATATTATGGTAGATTTGCCTATCTCTTTCCAAATCGCCGCGCTTGGCGGTACGGTGAAAGTCCCTACCCTTGACGATACCTTCGATTTCAATATCCCCGAAGGCACGCAAAGCGGTCAGGTCTTCACCATCCGTGGCAAAGGCATTAAGTCGGCAAGGGGTGGTACGGGCAACCTTATTTTGAAGGTGTTCGTCGAAGTCCCGACCAAAATCACGAGAGAGCAAAAGAAGAAAATCGAAGCGCTTTACAGCGACGTAGAGCTTAAACAGTACGATAAAATGAAGCGCTATTCGGATAACGTAGAGAGTTTTTACGGTAAAAAACCCTTCTCGAAATAACACTTCGCCGTCGCGATAATTTTATACGTCGCGGCGGTAGATTTTTCTTAAAAAAAATTTTTTTTCAAAAATTAATAATTTCATCAAAAATTGTCATAAAAAACATTGACAAGTTCTTTTTTGCGTGTTATAATATTATAGCGTTAAAGTCTTGAAGGGAGGGTCAGAAGAAAAAATGAGAGATAATTACTTGTTTATTGTGCGTAAGTCAATCTTCGCAAACAACCATAAAATTTTCTTCTTTTTCCTGACCGCGTTTGAGGCTATTATTACCGCATTAGGTGTATATGACGTTATCATCAATGCATTGTTTGGCGGTAAGTTTGAATCGACCTTCATTTATGAACTTTTCGATTCGGTTATACCCCAAGGAGTGTGGGATTTTCTTGCTAGCCCGATTTTGATGTACGTGTGCGCGGCGCTTGCACTCATTATCGGTACAATTCTTGTTATCGACATAAAGACGTATCAGGCCATCTTCTACAAGGATAGAATTGTTATTAAATATGGGATTATCGCAAGAGAAGAAAGACAAATTCCTTTAACCCCGATTTTGGGTGTTCACATGGAACAAGGTTTCTGGGGTCGTGTGTTCGACTACGCATCCTTCGTTGTTGAAAAGGTCGGCACGGAAGACTGGAATCTTGAAGCTGACGCAAAAATCGGTGAAATGAATGGCTATCAAGGTATCTTGTTCCGTGTAGCAGATGCTGGCGCGGTTAAGGAATGCCTTGAAGAAATGATTATCCGTACGAGAGACGAAATTGCGCCTGTTGTTGGTATCCACGACGGTAAAGTTGAAAAACCTTTACACGATCGTTTGGGTAAAGTTTCTCCCATCGCTAACTAATCTAAAAAACAAAATCAAATCGCTTGTCTATACGACAAGCGATTTTTTTGCGCCCTGGCAAAGAGAAACGAGTAACCTTTCTTTAGGAAAGCACATATACTAAAAGAAAGGGGGATTTTCTATGGAAATGAGTTTTTCGCAGTTGCGCTCGAAAGAAGTTATCAACACCGCCGACGGAAGAAAGTTAGGGAAAATTTGCGACATGGTGTTTTGCTATCCCGAAAACAAGATTTTGGGCTTTATCGTGCCGGGCAATCGTAGTTTTGGCTCGAAAAAAACGGATTTTTTTATCGACCTTAAAAATATCGTCAAGATAGGTAGCGACGTGGTACTCGTCAACGTCGGTTGTCCAAGACCGAACAGCGGAAGACCGCTCTCGCAAAATTCCTGCCCGCCGTCTAATAAGTATAGTGTCTTTGACGAGCGTAGGAGCTATGAAGAATACGAGTAAAACTCGTATTTGTTGTTCTAAATAGGCTAAACGCGTATATACTTCGCACGCCTTCGTTGTTGATCGGTCACGTACTTTTGTACGATCCCTTACTCCGCCTTGGCTTGCTTGCATCTCCGCGTTTTAACGGTGTGTCATTTTTTTGTTGTAATAATAAATTTTCATCATTTTTTCACCGTGTTATAGTGTAAACTTGATAAATCTTGGGTATATTTAATATGAAGGCTCTATCACTATCGCCTAAATGAAAAGAGAAAAACCAAAGATTTGGGAGAAGAACATGAAAGTTTTAATTGTTGACGATGAAGAAATGATCCGCGCGGTATTGCGCGAATACGTGGAGTTTGAAGGCAACGAAGCCTACGAAGCGTCGGACGGTATGGAAGCTGTTAAAATGTGCAAGGAAAACGATTACGATCTCTTGCTCATGGACGTTATGATGCCACGCCTTGACGGATTTTCCGCGGTCAAGGAAATTAAAAAAATCAAAGATATCCCCGTTATCATGCTCTCGGCAAGGAGTGAAGAGTACGATAAACTCTTCGCGTTCGAGCTTGGCGTTGACGATTACGTCACTAAGCCGTTCTCGCCCAAAGAAGTAATGGCGCGTATTAACGCCGTCACCAAACGCAGGTCGGTTGGCAGGGCGAATAGCGGTAACGAAATTCTTAAATTTGAAGGGTTAGAGATTGACATGGCGGGCAGGAACGTGTACGTGGACGGCGAAAAAGCCGAGCTTACCCCCAAGGAATACGAATTATTGTTCTATCTCGTTCGCAACAAAGGCATTGCGCTCACGCGCGAGAAATTGCTTTACGACGTGTGGGGGTTTGATTTCTACGGCGACGACCGTACCGTTGACACGCATATTAAAATGCTCCGCGGGAATCTTAAAGACTATCGTAAATTTATCGTAACCTTGCGTGGACTGGGTTACAAATTCGAGTTTTAAGCGATTAGCGGTAAGGGAAAATCTACTCAAGATACAGGTCGATCGGCGATGAAGAAAAGCGGAAGAGCAAAACTGAAAATTAGGCAACGCGTCCTTGAGCGTAAAAGCACGAGCATATACTTTTTGGTATGGTCGGCTTTTTCCGTGGTCGCGTTTTTAACGGCGTTGCTGTGTTCGCTATTCCAGCCTTACGTCATTCGCGACACCTATGAAAGACAGTTGTCCGCCGACGTTGCCAAAAAGGGTAACGCTATCCACGTCGCCATCGAACGCTTAAGCGATAGCGTGACCACGACGGAGCAGTATAGCGCGCTTATACGTCATCTTTCGATTGCTAACAGCGTTGAAATTTACGTGCTTTACGAGAACGGCGAAGTGTTATTCCCGTACCCCGAACTTTCGGGTGAACTGCCTGCAAGGACGGATTTTTCAAGCGAAGTTGCCTCTCTTATCGCGCAACTCAAACAAAATAAGGAACGGGCGGTTGTGTACTCGACGGATAGGGAGTGCGTTTACGGTTTGGCGCTTGGTGAGTACCAAGGCGAAATGACCTATCTTTACGTGGCGGAGTCCACCGAGTTCCTTTCCGTTATCATGCGCGAAACAAGGGTTCGGATATGGTTCATCGCGACGTTCGTGTTCCTTATCTCGTTCGCAATATCAAGCGCGCTTGCAGGGTTCTTGGTTGAACCGCTCACGCTCATGCGTGAAAAGGCGAATCGGTTCGCTCGCGGGGATTTTAGCGTCGACTTCCTTGACGGCGCGTACGCAGGGGAGATTGTGGCTTTGGCGGAGACTTTGAACTTTGCGCGTGATGAGATTTCCAAAGCCGACAAGATGCAAAAAGAACTTATCGCCAACGTTTCCCACGATTTCAAAACGCCTTTGACTATGATTAAGTCCTACGCGTCTATGATTCGTGAGATTTCAGGTGACGTTCCTGAAAAACGCAATAAGCACGCGCTCGTCATCGAAGAAGAAGCGGACAGATTAACCGCGCTCGTCAACGACGTTTTGGAGCTTTCCAAACTCGCATCGGGCATCGGGGAGTTAAAGACCACGAATATCAATCTTTCTTCTTACGTTTACGAAATTCTTAACCGTTTCGATTACCTTTCGGAAACGCAAGGGTATGAGTTCATCGTGGACGTAGACGAAGGGGTTTACACTCACGCAGACGAGCTGAAAATCGGTCAGGTACTCTATAACCTTATCGGAAACGCCGTCAATTACACGGGAGAAGATAAACGCGTTTTCGTCAGCCTTAAACGCGAATCGTCTGGGGCAAGATTTACCGTCCGCGACACGGGTAAAGGCATTAAAGACGAAGAACTTTCGACTATTTGGGAACGGTATTACCGTTCTTCGCAGGCGCATAAACGCCCTGTCAAGGGTACGGGCTTGGGGCTTTCTATCGTCAAGAGCGCGCTGGATAGGCACGGTTTTATCTACGGCGTTAGAAGTCAAGTGGATAAGGGTACGGAATTTTTCGTAGTCTTCCCGAAGGCGTAAACGGTCTTGAAAAAAGTATAAATTAGGGGCAGGGCTAGGTCTTGCCCTTACTTTTTTTCATGGAAAGCCATAGAGTAGTTGACGAAACGCGCGTTTTTGTGTTATAATAAGCCAAACCAAGAAAAATAAGGAGAGTGACGCAATGGAAAAAAGCGCAAAAAAAGCCTTTTCAAGCAAGAGAATCGTGTTGTTGGCGGTGTTTTCCGCGCTCGCGTATATCGTGAGTCTGTTCGAGTTTCCGCTTTTCCCTGCCACGCCTTTCCTTGAGCTTGATTTTGGCAACGTATTCATAATGCTCGTTGGATTTTTGTTAGGGCCTATCGACGGTGTTATCGTGTGCGTTGTGAAAGAGCTTTTGTATTTGCCCGTTGGCGGAACGGGTGGGGTAGGACAGATTGCAAACGTGTTGATGACCTGTTCGTATATCCTTCTTCCGTCTATTGCCTACCGCGCGAGAAAGGGATTGAAGGTGGTAATTCCATCGCTTGGCGTTGCAGGGTTACTTGCCACGGTCGTGGCGTTGTTTACAAACAGGTACATATTATTCCCGCTGTATGGTATTACCGATCCGCAGGCGTTTTTCAAAACGGTGGTTTGGTATCTCGTACTTTTCAATCTCATTAAGACGACGGCGATTAGCGTTTTGACGTTGTTGCTTTATAAAAAGTTGTCGAATTTTATCAAAGGATTACGGTTTGACGGGGGCAGGTACGCGATGAGCGAAAAAATACAAAACAAAACGGAGCCTAAAGAAAAGGAAAACGTGTTCGTTTCAGAGAGCGTGGAACAAACGCAAGCGTTTGCAAAAGAGTACGCCAAGACCTTGAAGGCTGGGGACGTCGTACTCCTTGACGGAGATATGGGCGCAGGCAAGACGGCGTTCGCAAAAGGCGTTGCGCTGGGGCTTGGCATTGAAGAAGAAGTGACTAGCCCGACTTACGCGTACATGAACGATTATGACGGAAGGCTTTTTCATTACGATTGTTACCGCATAGAAAGCGTGGAACAGGCGGAGAATTTAGGACTTGCCGATTACTTTGATATGGGCGGAATTTGTCTTATTGAATGGTCGCAAAATATCGCGCCGTTGTTGCCGAGAACGGTGAAGAGAGTAACGATTAAAAAAATAAACGATACCAAAAGAGAGATAGAGTTTTGAAGAATTTTTTAGCGATTGACACAGCAAATGAATATTTAACCGTGTTAGCGGTCAAGGACGGAGAAACGTATTTTTCGTATATTCCCGACTGTTCGATGCGACATTCCGTAACGCTTATGCCCGAAGTTGATAAGCTTTTGACGGGGGCAGGTATGCGATTAAGCGATTTTGATTTCTTTTCGGCGGTTGTTGGCGCGGGCTCGTTTACGGGTATCCGTATCGGTATTTCCGCGGTAAAAGGGTTTTGTCTTGCGACGGAAAAACCTTGTATTCCCGTCACGTCTTTCGATCTTATGGCATATAATAACGTAGGGGAGAGCGGAAAAAGATTGTGCCTTGTCAACGCTTTGCACGACGCGTACTACGCGTGCGGTTATGATGGAACGGGCGTTTGCTATCCTCCTAATTATCTCACCGAAGAAGAAGTTTTAGCGCTTGCAAAAGACGGCTACGCTCTTTATTCACTTACCGCGTTGCCCATTGCGGAAAAGGTGAAGGTGGAAGTCGTTGCGCCCAAAGACGGGCTTTTAAGCGCCGTTTTGGAACTTGAAAAGCGGGGCAAGTTTGGGGAGTTGACCGCCCTTTACGTGCGTAAAAGCTCGGCGGAGTTAAACGCGACAAGCAAATGATAGCGCGTGAGTGGAAAATTTCAGACGTGCCCCAAATCGCGGAGATTGAGAAACAATGTTTTTCGGATCCTTGGTCAAAGGAAGCGTTTGAGAGCGGTATGAACAGTCCGTTCTTTTACGGGATTTTGTTTGAAGAAGGGGGGCAGGTATGCGCCTACGCGTGCGAGATGGTCGTTTTCGAAGACGCGGAAATTCTCAACGTGGCGGTGTCGCCGTCCTTTAGAAGACAGGGTTTGGGAGAAAAATTACTCCTTGCGCTTGAAGAGTACGCAAAAGAAAATGGCGCGGAACGGCTCTTATTAGAAGTCCGTGAAGGGAATATTCCTGCGCGGGGACTGTATGAAAAGCAGGGTTTTTCTGCGTTCGGGATAAGGAAGAACTATTACGAAGACGGTGAGAACGCCGTTGTGATGCAAAAGACAATTTAATCATTTTCGGAGGCGAGGGCGACGGATATTCTCAAGCAAGTTTCGTATTTACAAAAGGGAACGGGAAAAGACCTCGTCTTTTTTCATGGGTATTTGTCTTCGAAGGAAGCGTTTTTGGCGCAAATAGAGTATTTTTCTAACCATTACAGGGTGACGGCGATAGACTTTTTAGGGTTTGGAAAAAGCTTGCCCTTAACTCGTCCCTTTTCCGTTAGCGATTACGCGGACTGGACGAAAGGAGTTTTAGCCGAACTCGGCGTAGAAAAGCCGAGCGTTATCGCGCATTCGTTTGGGTGCAGAGTTGCGTTGAAAATGGCGGAAGGCGGGGGGCAGGTATTCGATAAACTCATTT
>JAZQZK010000145.1:0-2831 GCA_045634025.1 Candidatus Scatosoma sp. | reverse complement strand
CGCCATTTCAAGCGGAGTGGCTTTCCTTTCAGAGAGGAATTTGGTAATCCCCACTTTAACGGGCGAGGTCATATCCACGTCTACGCGCTCAAAGCTCAATCTACGCATCACCGAGAACAAGCCCGCAACCGTCCTTAAAATCACGTTCTTGTCCGTACCCTCGTAGCCTTCAAGGTCGCTAAAAACTTCCCACTTTTTAAGTTGGGCTTGAACGTCGGCGCGAAGTTTCGCGCAATCGGCAAGCTTTGGACGGATAAAACCCGCCAAGCGTTCTACGTTCCCGTTTACACCCTCCCAATAATCAAAAGGCAAAACGGTAAGCTTGACGGAGGTTTTGATTATCAATTTTTTATCCTTGAAAAGCTCGATAAAAATCTCTTCTTCTTTGACTTCCTCAAGGTTGACGAAGAACAAGGGGGAGATAATATTGGGCAACGCAACCGCAACTTTGCTCTCAACCGGAATCTCTTCCAAAAGCTTGGAATGCGTAGTTACGAGCCCGTTTTCGTTTGAAACGTTAAGAGTCAAGCCCTCGATAGCCGTCGCGGAAGAGTTCTTGATTTGTAACGAAGTAAAGAGCGGATTTTGCATATAGTAATCCGCATACGAAAGCACCTTGGGCGCGTCCACTTTCAATTCAAGACATTCTTCAAGTTTTCTGGTTTTTTGAGCCATGTTCTGCACTCCCTTATCATTTTCAAGCCTGCCTAATAGCGACAAGCAAACCTAATCTTTTTTATTATACTAAAAAACGAACAAAAAATCAACCCCTAAAAGCAAATTTTACAATATTATTGTAAAAATAAAAACGGGCCCTGTTTATAACCGAGCTCGCTTTAAGCAATTTTCTATTAAAATTATTGATTTTTCGTTTGGACCGCAACCTTATCGGACTTGCTTTCCTTGCTACTTTTCCTTATAAATATTGATATACCGTGTATGAAAGTTTATCTAAAATTTCTTCGACGTCACCATAGAGCATACAGCCTGCAGCTCGTACATGCCCCCCTCCTCCATAGACGCCTGCGATTTGATTGACGTTCGCGTAGGTCTTGGAACGGAGCGAGATTTTGTACTGTCCCTTCTTGACTTCCATAATCGACGCAGCGACTTCTACCGTATCCACGTTCAAGGGGAAATCCACGAAACCTTCCGTCATTCCGTTGTCTGCGCCGAAGCGTTCCATTATTTCAAGCGGAATAATAATCGCCGCAAATTTATCGTCGTGGAAGTAACGAATTTTAGCCATTACTTCGCTATGCAATTTCGCGCGGGCTTTGGGTTGTTTTTTGAAGAGTTCATAGCTTAATTTTCGGATATCCGCGCCTGCTTTTACAAGTTTCGCCGCGAGCAAGAAACACTCTTCCGTAACGTCGTCGTGGGAGAAGTTTCCGCTATCCGTTAAAAGCCCCGTTAAGAGATATTCCGCAATAGACTCGGACATGGGTACGCCTAACGTTTCGATAAGGCGGGCAACGTTCATACAGTTCGCCGCGCAATCCCTTACGAAATTATAACGCGCGTACGAAGGATTAGAAACGTGATGGTCGATATTGAGCGTGACTATATTTTTTCTCTCCGCCCTTTCAAACACGGACGCGAATACGCCGAGCCTTGATAAATCTGCGTTATCAAGCGCGATATAAAGGTCGTAGTCCTTGTCCTTGAGATTGTTTTGCACGCGGTCTAAATTAGGCAAAAAACTCAAATTAGACGGCATAGGCGATTCGTTATAAATATCGTTTTCAATATTCAAAAAATCGAGCGCCAACGACAAAGCAAACGAAGATCCAAGCGCGTCGCCGTCAGGACGAACGTGGGTGAAAATCGCCACTTTTTTCGCGCTTTTGATTTTTTCTGCTATCTGTTCAACACTCGATTTTTCTCTTATCATTTTTTTATCCTTACTTATTGTTCAGAACCGTCGTCCGAAGATTTACTTTCGTTGATTTTTTTGAATAATTCTTCCATTTTTGCGCCGTAGGTCATACTGCCGTCCCAAAGGAAGGTGAGCGCGGGTACGGTACGCATTTTCATCACTTGCGAGAGTTCGTGGCGTATCTGCCCTGCGCTCTCTTGCAACGCCATGAAAGAAATTTGCTTGTCTTCTTCGTTCTTCGTGTAGATGCTCACGTAGACTTTCGCCGTTTTTAAGTCGGGCGCGACGTCCATTTCCGTGACGGAAATAAGACCGCGTAAATTCGGGTTTTTGTCCTTAAAACGACGAATAATCTCGCTGACTTCTTTTTGGTATTCCCCGTTCAAGCGGGAAGTTCTGGATACTTTCATTACGCTTTGATTTCCTCCGTAACGTAACATTCGATAATATCGCCGATCTTAATTGCGTCGAAGCCGTCAATCGAACAACCGCATTCGTAGCCGTAAGCAACTTCTTTCACGTCGTCCTTGAAGCGTTTAAGCTGTTTAACGCCACCTTCGCAAATCATGATATCTTCGCGATAAATACGCAATTTACCACCGCGGACAATCTTACCGTCCGTAACGTAGCAACCAGCAATCGTACCAACGCCCGTGATGTTGAACGTTTGACGAACTTCGCATTTACCGGTAAGGATTTCACGAAGTTTGGGAGCGAGCATACCTTTAAGCGCTGCTTCCATATCGTCTAACAATTCATAGATAATACGATAGGAACGAACGTCAACCTTGGAGCTTTCCGCAAGTTTCTTCGCTTTCGTGTCAGGTCTGACGTTGAAACCGATAATGATTGCGTTCGCGCTGTCTGCGAGCATGACGTCGCTTTCGTTGATTGCGCCTGCTGCCGAGTGGATAACCTTGACTTTGACTTCTTCGTTGGTGAGTTTTTCAAG
>JAZQZK010000144.1:0-2087 GCA_045634025.1 Candidatus Scatosoma sp. | reverse complement strand
AGAACGATTCCCGTAACCGTACTTCCCACCATTTACGAACACGAAGAAGTGGTTACCAGCTTCTCGGCAATCCACGGTGACGTAGCAGACGACGGCCAAGGCACTTACGGCGAAAGCTTAAGAACGCTCTTTGGCGAAGGAATCGTTTCCGCTTACGCTGAAGACGGCACGGTATTCACGGTTAAGAACAATAAAGTCCTCGGCGTATTCGACGGCTTACAAAGAAGCGCAGAAGACAATACGTACACGAGAACCATCGTCGTATGCTCGCAAACGAAAGGTCTTCAAATGACCGTAACGGGTTATTCGGGTATCTTCGCAAAAGCACCTGACCTTGCAGCGCTCAACACCAACCTCAACGCAAAACTCAAGCTTGAAGACGGTTCTACAATTCAAGCACCTATTGACGCAGAAAAGGATGTCCAAAAATTTGTAAATGCTTACTTCGTATTAGCAAACAACATCGACGCGTCTGAATACGTACACGAAGCAAACGGTATTCTCTTCAACCAAAGAGGTATTGGTTTCGGCTTTGATGGCGGTATGTTTAACTCCGTTTTCGACGGTCAAGGCTACACGATTAAGGGCATTACCTTCAATGAATTCGGTCTTTTCGGTTACGTAAAGGACTCCACGATTAAGAACGTAGCGCTCGTAGACGTCAAGCTTGCAGAGGTTGACTATGCAACGACGCTTGCGCAATGGATTGTCGGCGGTGAAGTTTCTAACGTTTACATCAGCATCGCAAATGAGAAATTCACGAAAGCAGGCGCGTACGTTACGGGTGGTTTCAGCGCGACTAAGCTTTCCGCAATCGTAGTTGACGCGTCCGCAGTGACTACTAATGCGACGTCTGGCTTCCGCGGTAGCTTCTTCTATAGAAACGACGAAATTACTAGCGCAACGGAAGAAGTTCCTCATACGTCTACGTTTAGCGAAGTGTACGTAATCTCTTCCACTGTTTTAGGCGCAGGTAATAATATTAAAGTGGAGATCGAAGGTAAACAACAAACGGTTCCCAGCGCTTTCTATGCTGAAAACGAAACCGCAGGCACTACGGAGGGTACGTATTACTTCAAGGTTGAAGGCGTTAAGCAATACGCTTCGACGGCAGCAATGACGGATGCAACGTTTGAAAAATTCAGTGCTGATTTCTGGGATCTTACAGGCGCTACACCTGTTTGGAAGAAAGCTAGCGAGGCATTCCCTCCTCCCGTAGCAGGCGGAACAACTGAGGAGGAAGGAGAACAATCCTCTAATCAAATAGTTGGTGGATTCAACCCTGAATGGGTGAAGTAAATCAAAACCTAAACAAAAAAGGAAATGCGTAGCCGAGCGAACGCTCGAAGAAAGTAAACGCTCGGCGAACCGCATTAGGTTAGTTAAAACAAGAAATTTAGGGAACAGCCCCTAAAAATATATGGAGGTAAATTTATGGCAAAAAAACAATATTTATCGCCCGAAGTGGAAGTAAATGCGTTGAGCTGTGAAGACGTTTTAACTTCTAGTGGCGAAGGTGTAATGGTAAAGGGAGATACCATAATCGGTTCTTTCAACCCTGGTTGGTTTACCAACAACTAAACGGTGATCGTTTAAGAAAAAAGAAAAAAAGAGGTATAATATGAAAAATTTGAAAACTACAATTGGGTTATCAGTATTAGCTCTTGCATGTCTCGGCGCAGGCGCGCTTAACTTACAACCGAACGTATCTGCAAAGGCAGAAGAAACAACTGAAACTGTAACAACGTTAGAGAACAGCAGATTGAGAACTTATTATGGCGCAGAAATTTGTGTAGATGATGATTTCAGTGGCATCCGTTGGAAATCGAGAGTTCCCCAAGGCTTCCCTTACGTAGATGCTGAGGGAAACTTCATGGACGTGCAGGCTGCAACAACATCGAATGGCGCAATCGCTACCAACGGTAAAGGCGCACAGTTCGGCGTACTCGTTGCTCCTACGGGCTCGTTCGGTGACGAATTAACACTTGCAGACGCTTCTGAAGATGGCGCTATGAATCTTGCATATGAGGAAGACGCTATCGATACGACGGAAGGTCGTGTATTATTTTATGCGGTAATCAACTATG
>JAZQZK010000143.1:0-3951 GCA_045634025.1 Candidatus Scatosoma sp. | reverse complement strand
AGCAGGTTATACGTTTTACCGATAATTTCGTCAAAACTTAAAGTATTATAACTTCCTTCACTACTTTCCACCGAGCCGTCGTTCATTTCAGGGAATAAAGAAATGAACTTTTCTTCGCTCATAATACCCAGTTGCGCAAGGGTTATATCGGTCATATCGTTATTCTGACCAAGCACCAAAATCGCTTCGTTCGCAGCTTTCGGGAAACGACTGTTTTCACTCGCCTTTTCGTATTGCGAAAGCACGTATTCCCCCGCATCTGCATCAGACAAGTCCATCGTCCCGGGTAATTTACCGTACACGTCGCCTAAATAACTTACGAGCGGAGCAAGCTTTGCGTATTCTTCCTTTTGATTGCCAAGAAGTTCGGTATAATATGATTTCAAGGTCGTAAGCGAATAATTGACGTTACCTTTCTTCATAGTCACGCTCGTGAAGAGATTGTTGGAAAGATTTACGCCCACGTCGTAGGTAATAGCCGACGTCCAACCGTATTCTGTGTCCATTTTTTGAATATACGACAAATACTCGTTCGATAAATTGTTCGTAACCGTCATACCTTGCGCGATATTCGTCAAGAAAGAGTTCACGTAAACCTTATTATCAAGTTGGCTTAAATCAGGCATATCCGTTGCGGCGGTCATGCCCGTGATTATCGCCGCGGTGTCCAAGGTCGTTTCCGTTATCTCTAACGGGTAATAGGAAAGCATATCTTCTTCGGTCTTTAATATGTAGTTATTAAAGCCGTTGGAGAGCGCTAATACCAAACATACGCTTATAATACCGATACTACCAGCAAAACTCGTAACGAACGTTCTGCCCTTTTTCGCTTGAAGATTTCGTCCGCTTAAACCAAGCGCCGTCTTGAAACTCATGGCCGTTTTTATCTTCTTTTCTGTCGCTTTTTGAGTTTTCTTTGCAAATTTATTCTGCGGTACATTCTCTTGAGCAACTTCGGGTGCAAGTTCCGTTTCCGTAACCGTTTCTGCTTTTACAACATTCTCCCCATCAATCGAAGAATCAAAAGGATTACTATCCGAAAGGACAAGCCCGTCTTGGAGTTTTACAATACGCGTGGAGTACTGCTCGGCGAGTTCAGGATTATGCGTAACCATAATTACCAGTCTTTCGCCTGCAATTTCACGGATAAGCTCCATAATTTGAACACTCGTAACCGAGTCAAGCGCGCCAGTAGGCTCGTCTGCAAGTAGAATTTCGGGGTTATTAACGAGTGCTCTTGCGATTGCAACACGTTGCATTTGACCGCCTGAGAGCTGGTTGGGGCGTTTCTTCATTTCCTTTTCCAAACCAACCCTAATTAAAGCCTCTTCCGCTCTACGGCGACGCTCTTCCTTTGACACGCCTGCAAGCGTCAAGGACAGTTCGACGTTACCTAAAACAGTTTGGTGCGGAATTAAGTTATAGGACTGGAATACAAACCCTATTCTATGGTTTCTATACGCGTCCCAATCTCGATCGGCATAGTCCTTGGTAGAGGTGCCGGAGATCACCAAATCCCCCGACGTATAATGGTCCAACCCACCGATAATATTTAACAACGTCGTCTTACCACAACCCGACGGGCCAAGTATGGACACGAATTCATTTGCCCTAAATTCAAGCGAAACGCCTTTCAGCGCGGAAACGGTCCAGCCTGACGTTACGTAATCTTTTTTGACGTCTTTTAACTGTAACATAACTCTCCTTTTCACTTTACTCACTTATATTTTCAACAACTTTCCAAAATTTATCCGACAACGCAAGAAGTTGATCGAGATTTTCCCTACCAAATTCTTCAATAATTTTCCCAACCGAACGCTCCGCCGATTCTTTCGCCGCTTGATAAACTTCCAAGCTTGAATCAGTCAATTCAACGTAAGCAATCTTTTTATCAACGCTATCAGCTACTCTTTTAACAATCCCCCTGCTTTCAAGGTTATTCACAATTTGCGAAACCGCAGAACGCGTAATGCAAAGCCTTTTTGCGAGTTGTGTGGAAATCAAGCGTTTCCCCTCGCAACCTGCGAAGATTATTTCGCCAACAAGCCTAAGCTCCGTCGTGTTCAACTGGGTTTTCTCTTTCTGCATCGTAATATTTTCCATCTTCTTACACATCGAAAAAATCTTACTCAAATATTCTTCGTTTGTTTTCATAGTCTCGCTCATACTATTACTCCTTTCTTCTTCAATACTATTATAAACGCTCAACTCAATTTTGTCAAGCGGTTAATTATTTTTGTAAAACAATTAACTTAATTATATTTTAGCATTCAATTGTGAAGAAAATGCATTTATTTCGTGAAAAAATAAACAATTTTCAATTCAAATAAAAAAAATCAAAATAAACGCTTGTCAAAATCACGGAAAAGTGATACAATTTAATCAATATATTTTTGCGAGGTTATTATGGATCGCCTTATAGAATTTTTACAAACGTCATACACCGCTTATCACGCCGTTGAGAACGCAAAAAAGCTACTTCTCGACAACGGCTTTACCGCTTTATCCGAAAGAAAGGACTGGAATTTAACTATAGGCGGAAAATATTTCGTCGAACGCGATAGCGCTTTAATCGCTTTTACGCTTGGAAACCAACCTGAAGAATATTCTTTCTCTATCATTGCTTCGCATTTGGACTCCCCCGCTCTTAAAGTAAAACAAAACCCGCTTATTAAAACGGAAGGTTACTATAAGCTCAACGTTGAAAAATACGGTGGCGGAATTCTCTATTCTATGCTTGATAGACCGTTAAAACTCGCAGGTAGACTTATCGTTGAAAATGAAAACGGTAACCTTTCTTCAAAAACCTACTTAAGCGACTACACCGTATCTATTCCGTCCGTTGCTATTCACATGAACCGCAACGCAAACGACGGGCTTAGCTTTAACGCGCAGGTAGATATGTGTCCGCTTTTCTCGTTAGCGTCCGCAGGAGAACCCGATTTTCTTGCCAGCTTGACAAACGAAAGCGTTGTTGATTACGATTTATACGTCGTCAACGATTCAAACGCGTTTGAGTTCGGCGCAAATAACGAATTCATCGCATCCCCCCGCGTGGATAATTTAACGAGCGCGTATGCAAGCTTGACCGCTCTTATTCAATCAAAGAACACGAACGGAATTAAGATGATTGCCCTTTTTGATAGCGAAGAAATCGGCAACCAAACCACCGAAGGCGCGGCAAGCGATTTCTTGGAACGGACGATGAAATCAATCGCTACGGCAATGGAGATATCAAAAAGCAAGTTTAATCAAGCGCTTGCAAAATCCTTCTTCTTGTCTTTGGACGTAGCCCACGCGGTACACCCCAACCACCCCGAAAAACACGATCCGACCAACCGTACGATGCTTGGTGGCGGGATTGTTATTAAATACAACTCTAATAAAGCGTACGTTACGGACGCAAAGAGCGCAGCGTTATTGAAGGCAGTTTTCAACAAAGCAGGCGTTCGCTATCAAACCTTCTTCAACCGTTCGGATGCGCTCGGCGGAAGCACGCTTGGAAGAAGTTTCCTGGTTAGAGTTGGTATGCTCGGCGCGGACATCGGTCTTGCTCAACTCGCTATGCATTCCGCAACTGAAAGCTTTGCTAAATCCGATTACGTTGAATTAGAAAACGGCTTACTCGCCTTCTTTCAAACGGACGTAAAAATCGAAGATAAAACAATCGAAATACTTTAATAACAAAACTACCCGCTCGGATTACCAAGCGGGTAATTTTAATAATTTGAGTTTATCTGTAAGCCGAGTTCTGTCGTGTACGGTCATCTATCTAGGCTTACCGTCGCCGATAAGCTCAAGCGATATTCACGGTACTCGTCGGGCGGACAACCCTATATGACGAGCACCCAATCTTGCAGCAAGTGGGGTTTACATGGCATACCCTGTTACCAGGGTATCGGTGAGCTCTTACCTCGCCTTTTCATCCTTACAAAGAAGTCGGATCGTAGC
>JAZQZK010000142.1:0-2467 GCA_045634025.1 Candidatus Scatosoma sp. | reverse complement strand
AACCAAGCCGTCTCTTGACATTACGCCGGAAACGATATTGCTTTCGCCGATAAAGTCGGCAACGAAGGTGTTTTTCGGTTCGTTGTAGATAGTCTCTGGTTTACCGATTTGTTGAATACAACCGTCCGACATAACGACGATGGTATCGGACATAGTAAGCGCTTCTTCTTGGTCGTGGGTAACGTAAATAAAGGTAATCCCCAAACGCTTATGCATAGCCTTGAGTTCAAGTTGCATTTCCTTACGCATCTTCAAGTCAAGCGCGCCAAGAGGTTCGTCCAAAAGCAAAATTTCAGGCTCGTTGACAATAGCGCGCGCGATTGCGATGCGCTGTTGTTGACCGCCCGAAAGGGTGGAGATATTTCTTTTTTCAAACCCTGCAAGGTCAACGATTTCCAAAGCCTTTTTAACTTTTTCAGCAATAACCGTGCTTGGGAGTTTATCCTTCTTAATCTTTTTGTTGCCTTTTTTATCGGTGTATTCCCTTTCAATACGTTTAAGCTTTAACCCGAACGCAACGTTCTCAAAAACGTTAAGGTGGGGGAAAAGCGCGTATTTTTGGAACACGGTATTAACGGGGCGGCGGTTCGGGGGAAGATTACTGATGTCTTCTCCGTTCAATAAAATTTTACCGCTCGTCGGAAGTTCAAAGCCGGCGATCATACGAAGGGTAGTCGTCTTTCCGCAACCAGACGGACCAAGGAAGGTGATAAATTCACCTTTTCTTACGTAGAAATTCATATTTTCAACGACGGTAACCCCGTCAAACTCTTTGCTAACGTCGATAAGTTCGATAATCTTGTTTTCTTCTTTCATGATTGCTCCCAAAGTAAAAATCTTTTACTTACATTATTATATATAAATATAGTATAACGATAAAGCGAACGCTCGCTTAAAAGTTCGGGGGAGTGGATATCCACAGGAATTTCGCTTTCCCTTTTCCCTTGTTGATGATGGAGTGGGGGACGCCTGCCGAGTAATAAAAGGCCTCGCCTTTCTTGCAAAGAAACAGTTTCTTCCCAAGCGCAAGCCCAAGCTTACCTTCTAACACAAACCCAAATTCTTCGCCTTCGTGCGGTACGTCGCCCGTTGTGGAAACACCTTCTTCAAGCTCAACGAGTACGGGTTCCATCATATTCTTTTGCGCGTTTGGGATTAACCATTTCAAAAGCACGCCTTCAGAATCCTTTTCAATAAACTCCTGCTTTGTGAAAACGACCTTTTCTTCCTGTTCTTCTTGGAAGAACTCCGAAAGGTTGCTCCCCAAAGCCGAAAGAATATCCGTCAAGGTCGCAATCGAAGGGCTGTTAAGATTGTTTTCAAGTTGGGAGATATATCCCTTGGTCAACTCGCAACGATCGGCAAGCTCTTCCTGCGTCAAACCCTTTTGGTTTCGCATTTGTTTTATCTTTCCGCCTAAATCCATAAAACCTCCTAACTGAAAAAAGTTTAGTATTTGTAAACTTTTTGCTTTGTATTTATAATTTTGCGGGTGTTTGTTTATTATAAACCAAAAGTTTAGTAAAAATAAACCTTAACAATTTTTATTATATATAAAGCATACGAGAATGTCAAACGTTTGAAAGGGGAAAATTGCAATATTTTGTCGAAAAAACGAACTTTTTTAAGCGTGATTCTTATAGAAAAAAGCGTGGATAGACGGGAAGGGATAGGGAGGAGTGAAAATTAAATAAAAACAAGCACGAAAAAAAGGGTCTGTTTAAGAGCAGACCCTCATATTTTAATATGAATAATTATTATATTATCGAACTCAAATAATTCTCAAACGAAAGGTTACGCCATTGCGTTAAGCTTTTTAGCAAGCTTAGCCTTCTTGTTTGCTGCGTTATTCTTGTGAAGGATACCCTTGGAAGCAGCCGAGTCGATAGCGGAAACGGTTTCAGAGTAAAGCTTAGTAGCTTCTTCCTTGTTTCCTTCAGCAACGCAAGCAAGGAACTTCTTAATTTGCGTCTTCAAAGCGGACTTGATTGCTTTGTTTTGTTGGGTTTTCTTCGCGATAACCAAAACTCTCTTTTTAGCAGATTTAATATTAGGCATAAAACATCTCCTTATTACTTTTTCCTGTTTTTCTTGTTCATAATGAATTGCGTAGATTATTTTACCATAAAAATTCGATATTGTAAACTGTTTTTGCATACAAAAAACGAAATTTGCAAAAAAAATACGGAAATTTTTCGAAAACGGAGGGAATATGGTGTATCCAAAAGGCGGTATCGCTTTTTTTGACAGCGGAATAGGCGGTTTGACGACCTTATCCGCCTGCGTAGAATACGCGCAAAAGAAAAATATTAACCCAATAAACTATTTTTATTACGGCGACAACTATCGCGCGCCTTACGGCAATTTACCGGAAAAACAAATTTTTTCTTACGTGGACGAGATTTTTTCTCGTTTTCAAACACTAGACGTTTCAGCGGTGGTACTTGCCTGTAACACGGTAACGGCG
>JAZQZK010000141.1:0-6531 GCA_045634025.1 Candidatus Scatosoma sp. | reverse complement strand
GAAAGGGGCAGATAATTTTCCGTGTATTCGTCCAAAGTGCCCATTTTCGTTCCGTTGAGCGAAACTAAATCAAAGTCGAACTGAACGGCTTTTTCGATTTGGTAAACTTGACAAAGTTCCGTACCGTCGTTCAAACCGCCTGCAACGCCAAAGTTGAGCAATTTTTCCGCGCCGTAAACGCTGATTGCGATTTGCGCGCCGATTGCGGCGTTGACTTTGCCGATTCCGCAAATAATTAAAACGATGTCTTTGCCGAACGCTTGTCCTATAAACACGTTCTTTTGGCTAATCGTTTCCGTTTTTGTGATTTTCATTTGCTCAAGCAGGATTTCCGCTTCGCTTTGCATTGCGATAATAACACCTATCATGATAAAACCTCTAAAATTTATTTCTTTTGAATACTTGCTTTTTTTGTAAAGTTGTGATACAATATTAAGAACTAAATGAAATTATAGTTTTTCAAAGCACGGCGACTCTGATTTTTCCGTGCAAACGCTTACGATATGCTCATAGAACGTAGTTTGCGTGATGCGTAAGGGGAGTTCAAGTCCGTTATAGGTCACTTTGCCGTTAAGATAGCTTAATTTCTTTAAGTCCTTAGAAATTGTTCCGCCTAACCATTTTATCGTGGACTCTTTTGCCGTCCAAAGCTGTAAAAAATCGGTATCGTTTTTGACGATAGCCTGCTCCGGTTCAGGGAATTTTCGTAAAATTGAAGCATAATTAGTTTTTCGAGAGCATTGTTCGGCGTCAATTCCTATATTTGCGTCGGAAACTGCGACAAAATAGGCGGTTCGCGTATGCGAAACTGAAAAAAACAAAGGGGGAAGCGCAGGGTTTTCTAACCGCAAAAAAGGCTTTCCGTTTTCGTTTTTGAAAATTTTATACTCGAAAATCGAAAAACGTTCGCTTAAAATTTTTTTGAGCATTTCGGACGAGGAGTTAAACTCCGTTCGTTTAGCATAAAAAATCTTTACCATATTTATTATTATAACAGGAGAAAAACAAAATGTCAAGAGCAGAACGCGCAAAAGAATATTTTATGCAAGGATATGCTTGTTCGCAGGCGGTTGCGCTCGCTTTTTCCGATATTACAGGGTTATCTGACGAGCAAATTGCAAAGCTTTGTTTGCCGTTTGGTGGTGGACTTGGCCGTCAAAGATTAGTTTGTGGCGCGGTGAGTGGGCTTAGCGTTGTCGTTGGCTTGATTTTTGCGGAAAGCGAACCGACGTCGGAAAATAAAAAACTCGTATATCAAATTGAACAAAAGCTTTGCGCTGAATTTAAGGCTCAAACTGGGAGTTTGATTTGTAACGATTTGCTTTTGGGAGTAAATCTCGAATTTGGTACGGGCGGACAAGCGGAAGAAAGCACGCCGGAATATTATAAAAAACGTCCTTGCGCCGAGCTTGTTTATATCGCCGCGAAAGTTTTGGAAGATTACTTAGTGGAAAGCGGTAAGCTTTAAGCGGGGGAATACAAATGAAGAATATTTACGTATTAGTTAGTCGTACGGGTACTTTTCCTTCAAAGTTTATATCCTATTTCACAAAAGACTGCTACACGCACGTATCCATTGCTTTGGACGCGGAGTTGACGGAGATGTACTCGTTTGGCAGGAAGTATCCTTATCTCATACTCCCTGCTGGATTTGTTCGAGAATACAAAGATTGTGGGGTTTATAAAAGATTTGCCGACACGAAATCGGTTTTAATTGAGATTCCCGTCGAAGACGACGTTTACGAAGAAATTAAAACTCGATTGAGAACGATGTACGCCGATAAAGACAAATATAAGTATAACGTCTTGGGATTATTGTACGCGAAGTTTGGGAAACACAGGAAAAAGGAAAATTATTTTTATTGCTCTGAGTTCGCGCAATCCCTTTTCGAGCCGTATGGCTTGGGCGTAAACACAGGAAGCGAAGTGATCAAACCTATAGACTTTTTGTCGATTGCGAACGGAAAAATCCTTTTTGAAGGGGAGTTACATAATTATAGAGCGCAGGTTTCTTAATGCGTTTTTTGGAATTCATATTTTGATAAGTTAAAGGACGCGGATTTCCGCGTCCTTTGTGTTTTTAAGTTCAATTATTTGTTGCTTTTTGATACGTTGAAGTAATATTCAACGACGTCGCCGTCTTGCATCACGTATTCCTTGCCTTCGGAACGAACCTTGCCTTCCGATTTAGCGGCTACGAGCGAGCCGAGCGTAACGAGAATTTCCCAGTTCACAACGTCTGCGCGGATAAAGCCTTTTTCAAAGTCGGTATGGATTTTACCTGCCGCTTGGGGAGCTTTCGTGCCTTTGACAATCGTCCAAGCTCTCGTTTCCTTTTCACCTGCCGTGAGATAGGAAATCAAGCCCAAAAGCGCGTAGGATTTCTTAATCAATCGGTCAAGTCCGCTTTCGCCTAACCCGAATTCTTCCATAAATACCGCTTTATCTTCGGGGTCCATTTGTGAAAGTTCTTCTTCCGTTTTAGCGCAGATAACCAAAACTTCCGCGCCTTCTTGTTTAGCGAATTCTTTTACTTTAACGACGAAGGGGAGTTCGTCTTCGTCCTTTCCCATATCGTCTTCTTGGATATTAGAAGCGTAAATGACGGGTTTAGAAGTCAAAAGGAAACAGTTTTTCATGAACTCTTGTTCTTCGTCCGAGATATCGAAGGTACGCGCGGGTTTTTCCGCTTCAAGATGCGCGTAAAGGCGTTCAAGGAAAGCGTATTCTTCAACTGCCTTTTTGTCTGAACCGCCACGAGCTTGGACTTTGACTTTGTTCATACGGTTAGTAACCGCTTCCATATCCGATAAAATAAGCTCGAGATTGATGGTTTCGATATCGGTAACGGGGTCGATTTTATTATCGACGTGGGTAATGTTCGCGTCTTCAAAGCAACGAACGACGTGCACGATAGCGTCAACTTCGCGGATATGTGAAAGGAATTTATTTCCCAAGCCTTCGCCACGCGAAGCGCCTTTTACAAGACCTGCGATATCCACGAAC
Source organism: Candidatus Scatosoma sp. (assembly GCA_045634025.1). Classification (GTDB taxonomy): domain Bacteria; phylum Bacillota; class Clostridia; order Christensenellales; family Borkfalkiaceae; genus Scatosoma. Next base: position 3,525 of record JAZQZK010000141.1, on the reverse strand, counting down.
TCAATGACCGCGGGTGTGATTTTTTTGCTTTGGTACAAGTTTGCGAGCTTGTCCAGTCTTTCATCGGGTACTGCAACGACGCCAACGTTCGGCTCGATAGTACAGAAAGGGTAGTTAGCGCATTCCGCGCCGGCGTGAGTGATTGCGTTAAAAAGTGTGGACTTACCAACGTTAGGGAGTCCTACAACACCGAGTTTCATAGTAAATTTCCTCTAAATGATATAGTTTTTTAATTTTTCTTGTAATATTATAATATAAAATTCAAAAATATGCAAATTAAACTTGCTCAATTTTGAAAAATATGTTAATATATTTAGGTAAAAATTTTAAGTCAAGGCGTTTTTGGGGCGTTTTGGCAAGGACGTAGGTAGATTATGGACTATAAAAAGCATATTGCAAGTAAATTACAAATAGACGGAGTTTCTTCAGACGAGATATACGAGCTTTTGGCTCTTCCCCCTAATTCCGAGATGGGAGATTACGCTTTGCCTTGTTTCAAATTCGCAAAGCTTATGCGCAAAAGCCCCGTAATGATCGCGGAAGAATTAAAGAACGTTTATCCAACGGACGAAGTCGTTTGCGAAGTTTCCGCTGTTAACGGGTATTTGAATTTCAAAATCAATAAGACAGGCTTTGTTCAAAGCGTTTTGGAAAAGATTTTGACTGAAAAAGAACTTTACGGCGCATCGGATATAGGGAACGGGAAAACGGTTTGCTTGGATTATTCTTCTATCAATATCGCAAAACCTTTCCATATCGGGCATTTATCAACGACGGTGCTCGGTGGCGCGCTTTATAGAATTTATAACTTTTTAGGCTACAAAACTGTTGGTATCAATCACTTGGGCGATTACGGTACGCAGTTTGGTAAGCTCATTTCCGCATACAAGCGTTGGGGTAACAAAGAAGAGATTGAAAACGGCGGTATTCGCGCGCTCAATGAATTGTACGTGAAATTCCATCGTGAAGCGGAAGAATATCCCGAATACGAAGACGAAGCGCGCGCGTATTTCAAGAAAATCGAGCAGGGCGACGAAGAATGTTTGGCGCTCTTCCACTGGTTTAAGGATTTGACGCTCAAAGACGTTCAAAAAATCTATGAAATGCTCGATATCCATTTCGACTCCTACGCAGGCGAAAGCTTTTATTCCGATAAAATGCAACCTATCGTGGACGAACTTAGAGAAAAGGGCTTGCTCGTAGAAAGCCGTGGCGCGCAAGTCGTTGACTTGGAAACGTATGGTATGCCGCCTTGCATTATCTTAAAATCGGACGGTTCGTCTTTGTACGCGACGCGCGATATGGCAGCGGCGCAGTATCGCAAGAACGAATACGATTTTGATAAATGCTTGTACGTAGTTGCATACCAACAAAACTTGCATTTCAAGCAATTCTTCAAGGCTCTTGAACTTATGGGTAAGGACTGGGCAAAGGACTTGGTTCACGTTGCTTACGGTATGGTGTCCTTGGAAGAAGGTACGATGTCCACGAGAAAAGGTAACGTCGTTTTCCTTGAAGACGTTATCAATAAGTGTATTGAAAAAGCTTATACGATTATCGACGAGAAGAATCCTGACCTTGAAAACAAGCTTGACGTAGCCAAAAAGGTTGGCGTCGGCGCGGTTATTTTCGGCGCGTTGTATAACAATAAGATTAAAGATATCGTATTCTCTTACGATAAAGTGCTTAACTTCGACGGTGAAACCAGCGTTTACGTGCAGTACACCTGCGCAAGAGCGCAATCGGTACTTGCAAAGGGCGGAGAACGCTATTCCTTTGAATTGCCCGAACTTTCATCGGTAGAAATCGAGCTTGTAAAAGCTTTGGCGAACTTCCCTGCGCTCGTTAAAGAAGCGGCGGAAAAGTACGAGCCGTCCATTATCGCGCGTTTTGCGGTGGACGTTGCGCAAAAGTTCAACAAATTCTATTTTGATTGCAAGATTTTGTCCGCGGAGGACGAAAAGACGAAGAATTTCCGTTTGTGCTTAACGAACGCGACTTTGCAAGCGCTTAAAAACGCCTTCAAACTCCTTGGTATCGGTATCCCTGAAAAAATGTAATTTATACGCCTTGCTAAACTCTAGCAGGGCGTAATTTTTTCGTCGAAAAAAATTTTTGAAAAAAATTCCAAAAAAACGAAACAGATTTAGGGAAAGTATGCTATTATAGAAAGTGTTTATCTTTGAAAAACGAGAAATGTTTGGTGAATGATGAAAAATAACTCCTTCTATCAAAATTTAATAGACATACTCGAACCGAAAAAGAATGCGGATCACGACTGGTTCTTATCGTTGCTTGATAACGAAACGCAAAAAAATTACGAGCATACCCATATCGACGCCGTGATGAGAATGTTGCGTATCTCGCGTTTGCGTGAGCATAAGAAAGCAATCGAAGACGCCAAAGCCGAGATAGAAAGAATCGGCAAGGAAGAAGAAAATAACGGCGAAAATTATCGCAAGGTTTCTATGCTTTTGAAGGAAATAGAGTCAAGAAAAGAAAAAATAGACTCTTTCCGTTGTTTTTTCGACGAGCCGTATTTTGCGCGTATGGATCTCGTTGACCAAATCGAAGGCTATAATAGCTATTATATCGGAAAAAAGGGCGACGTCAAGCTTGAAATCGTGGACTGGCGCGCGCCTATTTCAAGGAAATATTACCAAAAATCCCGCGCGTCCTTCTCTATCAACGAGTATGATTATAAAACTATTCTCCGTCGTGCAATCCGTGCGAAAGAGGGCAAAGTTTTGGATTTTAGAGACGAATTTTTGGCGGTAAAGGACTATCTTACCCTCGAAGAAATCGGCGGGAAAAATAACGATACCATCTACGATTCCTTCCTTCGTGAAATTATCGAAGAAAGAAAGGAAGAGCCGGGGATTAAAGATATCATTGAAACGATACAAGAAAAGCAGTACGAAATCATCACCCAGCCCGACGATGCGAACTTTGTTTTACAGGGTTGCGCGGGAAGTGGTAAGACGATGGTTATGTTGCATCGTTTAAGTTATTTAATGTATAATAACGACGATATAAAGGCTCGTGATGTTTTGGTTATCACGCCGAGCAAGTCTTTCAACGCGTTCATTGACGAACTCGCTACTATCTTACAGCTTGAAAGGGTTAAAACGATAACCGTTTACGATTATTTCCTGCAAATTTTGAAAAACGAAAAAATAGACCTTGCAGATAAAATCGATTTATCCCAAGAAGAAAACGAAGAGTATCTTTCCTACGTGTATTCGGAAAAATTCATTGCGGACGTCAAAAAGAAGCTTGATAAGGTTTACGATAGCCTTTACGGGCTCTTTACAGGCGAAGAATGTAAGGAGTATATTGAAAGCATATTAGACGATTGCAAAAAACAACTTGAAGCATACGAGAGCATTAAAAACGCTTCGTTGAAGATTCGTCGCGCGGTACTTGGCGAGATAAAGGAAAAGGAAAGCGGTGGCTTATATTACACCAAGCCTTTCAGAGAACTTATGAATTGCGTTTTAGATAACGTCGATTTCTTTGACGGTA
>JAZQZK010000140.1:0-10532 GCA_045634025.1 Candidatus Scatosoma sp. | reverse complement strand
AGTCTATTCAAGAACTCGGGACGGAATTTTTCTTTTAACGCGTTTGTGACGTCCGATTTCATACGCTCGTATTGCGCTTCGTCCGTGGCTTTGTCTTCCACGTCGCTACCGAACCCATACACGCCCGTCTTTTCTGCGCTTGACGACGCGCCAACGTTGGACGTAAGGATAATGACTGTGTTTTTGAAGTCTACCGTTCTGCCTTTACTGTCCGTCAAACGACCGTCGTCTAAAATTTGTAACATCAAATTGAATACGTCGGGGTGAGCCTTTTCAATCTCGTCGAAGAGCACGACGGAATAGGGATTGGTACGTACCCTGTCCGTGAGTTGCCCCGTTGAATCCTCAAACCCTACGTAGCCTGGAGGCGCGCCGATGAGCTTGGAAACGGATTGTTTTTCCATATACTCGCTCATGTCAAGGCGAATCATTTGTTCCTCTGAGCCAAACAACGCTTCCGAAAGCGCTTTGCAAAGGTCTGTTTTTCCCACGCCCGTCGGGCCAACGAAAATAAACGAGCCGATAGGTCTTGACGGGTCTTTTAAGCCTGCGCGGGCGCGTCTTATCGCTTTCGCAACCGCGCTTACGCCGTCTTCTTGACCGATGATGCGTTTATGCAAATCTTCTTCCAAACGCATGAGTTTTTCCCCTTCTTCTTGCGTGATTTTGGTAAGGGGGATTTTCATTCTTGCGCTGACGATTGACGCGACTTGTTCTCTGCCGAGCGCTAATCTACCGTCAGGCAAGCGAATGGGAGCTTGCGCCTTTTTCAACGCGTAAATCTTCTTTTCAAGCTCGTTATAAACGGTTAAAAGCTCTTGCGCTGACGCGTATTCCCTGCGGGATTTATGCATTTCGATTTTGTCTTTTACCGATCCTAATTCCGTTTTTAAGTCGAAAAGTTCCGCGCTATCCACTTCCGTTAAGCGTACCCTTGCCGCCGCCTCGTCGATAAGGTCGATGGCTTTGTCGGGCAGGAATCTGTCCGTGATGTAGCGTGTGGAGAGCTGAACCGCCGCCACGATCGCTTCGTCGGTGATAACCAAGCCGTGGTGTTCTTCGTATTTTGCGCGAAGGCCTTTTAAGATCGCGATTGCGTCCTGTTCTTTTGGTTCGTCAACTTGGACGGGGGTAAATCTACGCTCTAACGCGCCGTCCTTTTCGATGTATTTTCTATATTCTTCAATCGTCGTTGCGCCGATAACTTGTAAATCGCCACGGGCAAGCAAGGGTTTTAGAATGTTCGCGGCGTCCATGTTGTTTTCCGTTGACGCGCCTGCCCCAACGATGCCGTGGATTTCGTCGATGAAAAGCAAGATGTCGCCGTCCGACGTGACCGTTTCGATTAAGTCTTTTAAGCGTTCTTCAAAGTCGCCTCTATATCTTGCGCCTGCGATCATGCCCGGTAAATCGACGGAGAACAGAGTCTTGTTTAAGAGTTGTTCAGGGACGTTGCCTTCGACGATGAGTTTGGCTAAACCTTCCACGATCGCGCTTTTACCAACGCCCGGCTCGCCGATGAGTACGGGGTTGTTTTTGGAGCGACGGGAAAGGACTTGCGTGAGTTTTTCTATCTCTTTCTTTCTGCCGATAACGGGGTCTATCTTGCCCTGTCTTGCGCGTTCGGTAAGGTCGGTGCCGTACATGAGCATTTTATCGTTCTTTTTCTTTTCGCTCGTATGATTAAAGCTGATTTGTTTGAGCTTGGCAGCGACGCGGGCTTGGCGTTGCTCTTCTTCTTTGAGCTTGGATTTTTCTTGTTTTTCACGTTCCGCTTTTTCGCTTTCTTCCTTCTCCCATTCGATAGACATGGATCTGTTCCAGTCCTGACTTTCGCTTATTGCGGTGGGGGTAGGCGCGAGAGTTTCGATGGCTTGGCTTTTTTGACGGCAAAGCTCCGCGTGGGTTTTTTCACGAAGGAGTTTTATATCCACGCCTAAACTTCTTAAGATTTTAACAGCCATACAGCTTTCGCTATCGAGTACTGCAAGAAGGAAATGCGCCGTACCGATCATCGTGCTCGTTTTTTCAGAAAAACGTTCTGCGTTTTTGAACATTTGCAGGGTACGAGAAGTCATGCCTTGGGGGGCGTAGTTCGGGTCGATACTGTTCAAAAATACCTTTTCGTATTCGTTTGGATTTACCCCGCATTCCGTCATAAGACGATACGCGGTACACTCTTCCGTCTTCAAAAAGCCGAAGAGCATGTGTTCGCTCCCGATGTATCTTGCTGATAAGTTCGTCGTGATTTGATTTGCAATTTCCATTGCCGTTTTCAAATTTTCCGTCATCTTTTCATAATAAGCCATAACTTTACCCTTGACTGCTTTAACGGGGTTTTCCGTTTTTCCGCAGTCCCTTTCTTTGCTTTTTTATGCCGTGTTTTTGTTTTACTTAATAGTTAGCGTTCGCTATTTAGTATATGCGAAAACCTTTCTTGCCGTCAAACGCTAAACGGTGGTTTTCTCAATGAGTTCCGCAAGGACTTTTTGGGAAATATCCGCTCGAAGCAGGTTTTGTTCTTGTTCCGTCATCTCCCCTTCGCAGTTATCGATCTTGAAGGATGCGGGGCGCATGTTGGAGATAAAGTCGTTCAAGGCGGCGGGATCGTGAGTTTTGAAGAAACCGAGCGCGATGCCGAGTTTGATATGGACGAGCGACGTTTGGAGTTCTTTTTCCGTGAGTAGAACACAGTTCGTTAAAAGTCCGTAAGCGCGCATACAGGAGTTGCGAAGGGCGAGTCCGTCTTCACGGAGCATACGTCTTCGAAGGACGAGTTCCTGTTCGCAGATACGCTTGACCGTTTCTTGCGTTTCGACTAAAATTTCTTGCTCGGAAACGCCTAACGTTTTTTGGTTGCTAACTTGATATTCGTATCCTTCCGCCGCCGAGCCTTCGCCGTACACGCCACGCACCGTCATACCGTTGGCTTTGAGCGTGGGGAGTACCGCTTCGAAGTAGTTGTACTTGGCTATGCCGGGAAGGAACATTTGCACCGACGCGCGCATACCTGTACCAAGATTACTGGGGCAAGCGGTGAGATACCCGAACTTTTCATCATAGGCGAACGTCAACGCTTTATCGAGCGCGTCGTCGATTTTGCCCAAGCCTTCGTACGCTTCGGTTAAACGGAATCCGCGCGTGATGAACTGTTCGCGGAGATGGTCTTCTTCATTGACCATGACGGAGATTTCCTTATTCTCGGTAATGAAAACTGCCGACATGGCGCGGTTGCGAATGAGCGCGGGACTGATTAGGTGGCGTTCTTGTAAGAGTTTCGCTTCGTCGTCGCGGAGTTCGCCGATATCGTGCATGGTGAAGCGTTGTAAATGATTGAGTTCGTAGCGAACGGAACGCACGATTTCTTCCGCTTGTTTTTTGTTGAGTTTTGCAGGGAAAGGATAGGTTGCGATATTCCTTGCAAGACGGATTCTCGTCGAAGTGACGATACTGTCGATATCGCTAGGAAGGAGTCCATTATCGCTATTGAGAGACTTTACCCTTTCGCGTAATTCCGCGGTCACCGTAGCCGTTTCGTTTGGTCTTGTACGGGGCAGGACGTTTTGTTTTTCGATAGGCATTACGACTCACCCCCGTATAAGCGTTTGTTAAGCTCTTTGAGTTTTTTCAAGTGTTGTTGCGCTTCTTCGTAGCGGTGTTCGGAAAGGCAACGCTCGACAAGAGCGCGTTCGCTATTGCGTTTTAGGATAAGCGACTCACGCTCGTCGGTGAGCGACGTGCGTTTTCCGCAATGCGCCCGACCGCCTTGGAGCTTGACGATGGTCGGTAATACGTCCTTTTCAAGGTATTTATAACAGCTTGCGCAACCGACGATTCCGCTTGCGAAAAATTCCTGAGAAGTCGTACCGCATTCGGGGCATACGCCTACCGACGACGAGCAGTTTTGCTCGAAATAGTCTTCCTTGTCCGACAGGAAAATTTCTTCGTAGCAATTCAAGCAGTAGTAAAAAGCGCGCGAAACGCCGTCGGTTATCCGCTCGTACGATTTCACGGCAGGTCGCTTTTTACAACGAAAACAAAGCTGATTTTTCATATCGGAACTCCTTTTAAGATTACGTTCGTTAGCAGTTTTTCTAACGGGTCTTTATGGTTTAAGCCTGATTCGTAGGCTCTGTTGAATCGGATTTTCTTTCCTTGTGGCGTTTATTCTTCCTGCCCTTTACCTTCAAAAGCGCCATGGAACTGTTTTTTAAGCGGACCCATTGAACGCGGTAAAAACTCCACAGCGTTTCAAGGGCTTGTAAGGGTACGCCGAGTATGTATAAGAGCCATAATTGAAGGTCGGGATTGAGAATTTTCGCCGTTACGTCTATGGAGAGTATCGCCGTCCAGATAAGCAGGGAGATGGAAAGGAAATTGAGTCTCTTATATCTCCAAACGCCAGAGAATACGATGAGTAATATGGCGTTGACGGGAACTGCGTAGATGAAGGCCACCCACCAGTTGCGTTGGGGCGCGATAATTTCGCATACGACGAAACATAAGGTCGCCACCAGCCATACGATTCCGCTCGATAAAAGCATGATAAGACAGCGAAGTCTATCACGGTGTTTTCTATTCTCTTCCGCCGTTTGACTGGTCGAAATGCCGATAAGGTCGTTGACCGTGACGTCGAAGAGTGAAGCGAGCTGAATGAGTACGTAGATGTCGGGAACGCCGTTGCCCGATTCCCATTTTGAGACCGATTTATCCGAGTAATTTATCTTCTCGGCGACTTCGGCTTGCGTCATTCCTGCGTTCTTTCTATAATAGGTTAAATTTTTTGCGATTGTCTCATTGACAAGTTGTAGATTTTCCATAATACTACTATACCATTTTTTAGCCCGTTCGTCAAGCCCCTACGGAAAAATTTTTCGCTTTTTCCCTTATCTTTCTTTTTCTATGAAAAAGAATTTCTCGATTTTCCCGCGCTTTCCGTCAAAAAAAGCCATTCCCCACAAAGAAGGAATGACTTTTTTATCATTAACTTTATTTGATAACCGTTAAAATGCGGAGATGCGAGCAAAACAAGGCGAGCGAGGCTTTTCGACGGGAGCGTACTAGCCGTACGCGAGCTAGAAAAAAGTAGCTCAACGCTGTATTGCGAAGTATTTCAAAAGGGAGAAGCTTAATAAGCTCTAGCGAAGATAATAACGCTTGATGCGTCCTTACCACAAATCGCGCACTTTTCTGCCGTCTCGCCTTCTGCGCGGACACGAGCGGTTGCGCCCGTTTCTTCTTTGACTTTGTCTTCGCAAGCGCGACAACCGCACCAGCCTGCTTTTACGAATTTGCCACCGTCTACCGCATCTAAAATACCTTTTACGTCGTCGGCGTAAACGATTCGCTCGTCACGGTGTTTTCTTGCCGATTCAAGCATATCTTTTTGGATAGTTGCAAGCAATTCCTTTACGCTATCAACCGCAGTTTCAAGCGGTTTTTCAAGTTTTTCGAAGGTGTCACGACGAGCGCAGAGCATTTTGCCTGCTTCGATATCGCGAGGGCCGAGTTCGATACGAAGGGGTACGCCTTTCATTTCCCATTCGTTGAATTTCCAACCGGGACTGTTGTCCGAGTTGTCGAGTTTTACGCGGATACCTGCGGTTTCAAGTTCTTGTTTCAACGCTTCGCATGCTTCGACTACGCCGGGTTTACGAGCGGCGATGGGTACGATTACGCATTGGATAGGCGCAACGACGGGCGGGATTTTCAAGCCTCTTTCGTCGCCGTGCGTCATTACGATTGCGCCGATGAGACGGGTGGATACGCCCCACGAAGTCGTGTAAGCGTGTTGTAAAACGCCTTCTTGGCCCAAGTATTCAATCTCGAACGCCTTGGAAAAGTTTTGACCCATGTAGTGGGAAGTACCTGCTTGCAAACTCTTGCCGTCGTGCATCATTGCTTCCATGGTATAGGTCGCAACCGCGCCCGCAAAGCGTTCCTTTTCCGTCTTTTTGCCCGTGAGTACGGGGATTGCAAGGCAATTTTCCGCAAATTCTTTATAGACTGCGAGCATAGCTTGGGTTTCTTCTTCGGCGTCTTCTGCGGTTGCGTGGGCGGTGTGGCCTTCTTGCCATAAGAATTCGCTCGTTCTAAGGAAGGGACGAGTCGTCTTTTCCCAGCGCATTACGTTGCACCATTGATTGATTTTTAAGGGGAGTTCACGATAGGATTGAATCCATTTCGCCATCATCGTGCCGATGATCGTTTCGGACGTGGGACGGATCGCAAGGGGTTCGGAAAGTTCTTCGCCACCGCCGACGGTTACTACCGCGAGTTCGGGCGCAAAGCCTTCAACGTGTTCCGCTTCTTTTGTGAAAAAGCTCATCGGGATAAGCAAGGGGAAATACGCGTTCTCTACCCCGCGGGCTTTGAAACGTTTGTCCATTTCTTTTTGGATATTTTCCCAAATCGCGTAGCCGTAAGGACGGATTACCATCGTGCCTTTTACCGGACCGTAGTCAACGAGTTTGGTTTTTAACACGACGTCCGTGTACCATTGCGGGAAGTCTTTTTCAATGTCCGCGATTTGTTCAACGAATTGATTTTCTTTTGCCATAACGCACCTCTTTATTTTTCGTTTTGTTTATGTTGATTTTTTAGTTAGGGATTAATGAAAGCCGAAATACTCGATGGAGTGAGTAAATCTTTTTTTGCTTTTTGGCGGGATTTCCTGCGCGCCGTTTTTAAGCGAAAATTCCACGTTTTTTTCGTCAACGAAGTCGGGAAGATTATGCCAAGGCTCCATGCAGATCATTTTACTGCCGAGCGGATGCCAGAACAGGAAATTCTTAAATCCTTCAAATTTAAGCTTTGCGATTTTCTTACCACCCATTTTTTTGAGCAAGACTTCCGTTGAGTTCAAGTCCTTAAAAATAAGACAGTCGGTACTCAAGAATTTTTGTGGAAGGACGAGATACTGACCTTCGCCAAAATTCACGGTTTCACGTTTTATACCGGCTTGACTTTCGTCGTAGATATACGAATCAAAGACCTCTTCTTTATTGAACTTCACTTCGTAGTTACCAACTTCGTCTTCGAGCGCGTACGACTCGTGACAACCGCACATCGCGTACATGGGTGCCTCGGACGGGTTAAAAACGTCGTAAAAAATCTCAAGCGTTGCGCCTTTCACGCGATAAGTTACGTGGAATTCAAAGTCGTACGGATAGACTTCTTTAGTCTCTTCGCTAGACTTAAAGCCGAGCGTTATCTCTTCTTTGGACATACCGATTAAGGAAAACTCACTCTTTTTTGCAAAGCCGTGTTTTTTAATGGGGTATTGTTTACCGTCTACGATCATAGTACAATCGCCACTGACGGGGAAAAGGATAGGAGCGTGTCCGCTCCAAGCTCCTGTTTTGTTTTGCCAAAGGCGTTCTTTACCGTCCTTTCTCACACTGATAAGTTCACCGCCGAGCGTGGAGACCACAGCCGTTAAAATTCCGTTTGAAATGCCGTAAATCATAACCTGCCCCCTTGATTTTAGTTTTCGAAGTAGTTAATCTTCATTGCGCGCTTAACTTCCGCGAGCGTTTCCGCAGCCACCGATTTTGCTTTTTCACTGCCTTGTCTTAACATTTCCCAAACGGCAGGGATATCCTTTGCAAGCTCTTCACGGCGTACACGGATAGGCTCTAACGTTTCTTGCATTACGCTATTAAGGAGTTTTTTGACTTTCATATCGCCAAGTCCACCGCGTTCGTAATGCGCTTTCATTTCCGCAAGGTTTGCGTATTCGGGTAAGTATTTCGCGAAATGTTCGTCCGTTGAGAATGCGTCAAGATAGATGAACGTCGGGTTCTCGCTCGTATTGCCGGGATCGGTTACTTTGACGTGGTTGGGGTCGGTGTACATACCCATTACCTTACGCTTAATCTCGTCTGCGGAGTCGGAAAGGTAGATGCAGTTGCCAAGAGACTTACTCATCTTCGCCATACCGTCGGTACCTGGTAATCTTAAACAGGATTTGTTTTCAGGGAGTACCGCTTTAGGTTCAACGAGCGTTTCGCCGTACAAGCCGTTAAAGCTTCTTACGATTTCGCGGGCTTGTTCAAGCATGGGGAGTTGGTCTTCCCCTACGGGTACGATATTCGCCTTAAACGCCGTGATGTCCGCCGTTTGCGACACGGGATAGGTCAAAAAGCCCATAGGAAGGGACGCGCCGAAGCCTTTTTGTCTGATTTCCGTCTTTACCGTCGGGTTTCTTTCAAGCCTTGCGAGCGTGACGAGATTCATGTAATAGAACGTGAGTTCCGTCAATTCCGCTACGTGCGATTGCACGAAAATCGTTGACTTTTTAGGGTCAAGACCGCATGCGAGATAGTCGAGCGCGACTTCGGTGATATTCGCGCGGACTTTGTCGGGGTTGTCGAAGTTGTCGGTGAGAGCTTGCGCGTCTGCGACCATGACGTAAATTTCATCGAACTTACCGCTGTTTTGGAGTTCTACTCTACGCTTAAGAGAGCCTACGTAGTGCCCGATATGCAATTTTCCCGTCGGTCTGTCGCCTGTTAAAATGATGTTTTTCATAGTACACCTATATTATATTGTTATTCAAAAGTTTGTTAGGTTACGCCGTTTAGGAACGCAACCTTCGTATTCTGTCACTCTTTTTGGTTTTTGTAAATGAAGAGCGGAATTTTTCCACAAAATAACGTTATGAAACGCAATTTTTTGGCTATTTTTTTGTTCGTCGTACTCTTTTCCTGCGCAACCGCTATTATTTTTTTTACCGCTGATTACGAGAAAAAGCAAAATGCGGAACGCATTAAAACCACGCCTACTTTCGTCAAACAGTTCAAAGACTTATTGCCGAATTTTGATTAAGGTCAACCCCTTGCTTTGTGGGGTTTACGCGCCGTAGGTTTCGCGGTACGCGTACATTGCGGGCAAATGTTCTTTGCCGTCGATGACGCCGTTTTCGATTGCGGAAATGATGTCCGTCATGGTTACGACGGAATATACGTCAATGCCGAATTCTTTCTTCGCTTCCTTGACTGCCGATAAGTCGCTATTCAAGGCTTTTTCCATACGGTCAACGGAGATGATCATACCAACGACTTCGACCTTTGCCGCCGCTTCGAGCTTGGGTAAAATTTCACGAAGAGCCTTGCCCGACGTCATAACGTCTTCGATGATGACGACTTTTTCGCCGTCGGAGAGTTGTTGACCTACGAAGAGTCCACCTTCGCCGTGGTCCTTGACTTCCTTTCTATCAAAGCAGTAATTTACTTCTTTGCCGTGTTCGTTAAAGAGCGCGATTGCCGTCGTTACCGAAAGGGGAATGCCCTTGTATGCAGGGCCGACGAGCGTTTGGGGCTGTAAACCGTTTTCTACGATACATTGCGCGTAGTATTCGCCGAGTTTTGCGAGTTGTTTGCCCGTTTTATAGTTGCCGGTGTTGATGAAGTAAGGCGCTTTTCTACCGCTTTTAAGGGTGAATTCGCCAAATCTCAAAACGCCGTTTTCTACCATGAATTTAATAAATTCTTCCTTGTACGTGAGTGACATTTTCTTATCTCCTTTCGTTAAAAATATGTATTCGGGGCGTACCTGCCCCCTATGTTTTTATTTTCCGTTGAGTTGAAGCGCGCCTGTTAATTCGGAAATATTTTGTACGCCGTGACGATCACACCACGCGTTCAAGCCTTCGATGATCTTGGGACAAGCGAGTGGATCGGTGAAGTTTGCCGTGCCAACCTGTACTGCCGTTGCGCCTGCCATTAAGAACTCTATCGCGTCTTCCGCGCAGGTGATTCCGCCCATACCAACGACGGGGATTTTCACCGCTTGCGCCACTTCGTAAACCATTCTTACCGCGATAGGTTTCACGCCTGCGCCCGATACACCGCCCGTGTTGTTGGCGATAATCGGTCTTCTTCTTTCAATGTCGATTGCCATGCCCGTTAAGGTGTTGATGAGCGATACGCAATCCGCGCCGCCACGTTCCGCCGCCAACGCGTTGTTTGCGATGCTTTCAACGTTAGGGGAAAGCTTGACCATAAGCGGAGTCTTTTTAAGTCCGCTTTTTGCATAGCGGGTGACTTCTTCTACCGTTTCGGGTTTGATACCGAACGCCATACCACCGCTTTTGACGTTGGGGCAAGAGATGTTAAGCTCGACCATGTCCACTTTGCCGTCTAATTTTTCGCAGATGGTTTTGTAATCGTCGAGCGTTTTGCCTGCGACGTTTGCGATGACTGCCGTACCCGTGGATTTAAGCCATTCAAGGTCTTTTTCGATGAAGTATTCTACGCCGGGGTTTTGAAGCCCTACCGCATTCAAAATCACACCGCGGGATTCCGCAATACGAGGCACGGGATTGCCGAGCCTTGATTCGAGCGTTAAGCCTTTTGTCGAGACACCGCCAAGCATACCGATATCGTATAATTCGTTAAATTCTCTGCCGAACCCGAACGTTCCAGACGCGGGAATGACAGGGTTTTTTAATTGTACTCCACAAAGATTTACTGATAAGTTCGCCATTTTTCTACCGCCCGTTAAAGTACCACGTCTAACGCGTTGAAGAC
>JAZQZK010000139.1:0-3424 GCA_045634025.1 Candidatus Scatosoma sp. | reverse complement strand
TCGTTTTTAGAAAGTTTTTCAAAAATGCTATCGCGTTCGGCGAGTAACTCTTCGTAGATTTTCTTACCGCTTTTCTCGCCTGAATACGGGCAATCAGCGAAAGCAAAACTGGAAAGCGCGCCGTCTAATCTACCTTCTATTGATTTATGGCTGACAGCCAAAAGTACGCTCGTTGCGCTTAACTCACGGAGAACTTCAAGTTCTACAAGTTCGTCTCCTTCAAGTTCTTTTTTAAGTCCGTCTAAGTTCGGCGTAGGGATAACGCCAAGTCGGATGTGCGCGCGCGACGTATCCTTGAAAGCGTCGAATGGCTTGTCCAAGAAGGAATAGACTTCTGCGTTTTCAATCTGCCTTTTAAGCTTGACAAGGCTTGCGTTTGCAAGATTTCTCTCGTCCGTCAACGCGTTGATTTTACAAACGACGGATTCTATCTCCGTTTTCTTTTCGTGAATACTCATGAATTCGGCGTAGCCGACTTCAAATCCGTCGCGTAAAACGTCTGATTTTACGCCTTGTTCCTTTTGGTAATTTTCGACTTCTTTGGAAAGGGTAGCGAGCGCTGTTTCGACACGCAAAAGTTCCCCTCTCAATTCCATGGAATCGGAAGGGTTTGTCTCTACGCTTTGCGTATCGGCGTGAACGGTGACCTCGACTGCGCCCGTGCGTTGCAGGGCGTTCAAAAGCTCGTCCTTTTCATAGGACATAGCGACGAGATCAAGTTTTTTCATCTTAACAATCGCCACTTACTATCCTCCTTACAATCTCTGAAACGAGCGCGTCGGAGTTCTTAAGCGCGTTTGCGCAATATTCCTTTGCTTCTTTCGTCTTTGCGATAAGCGTTTCGTCGAACTGCTTTTGCGCAACGGACTTCGCCGCCTCCTGACGTTCGTCTAAAAACGTTTTACAGTCGCTCAAGCTTTGTTGCTCGATTTTTTGCGCGGTTGTTTCGGCATCGGCAAGAATCTCGTCCGCTTTTTGCGTGGCGAGTGATTTTTCTTCGTTTGCCTTTGCTTCCGCTGAAAGGATAGATTGTAATATTTCTTCTGTCATAAGGCTGACCTCTTCGAAAAAATTATTCCTCTTTATAGTATATCACACTTTGCAAGTGATTGCAAGCCTTAAACAAAGAAACCTTTGTAAATAAGTTCTCATTATTTATAAATAATTTCACTTGCCTTGATTTTTCTATAAGAAAAAGACGGCTGTTTTAGTGTTTTTCATGACAGTCGCCCTTATTTTATTCGTCTTTATAACGAGTTCTCGTTAGCCTTTGACTGCGCCGCCCGTTACCCCTTCCACGTAGTAGTTTTGCATACTCATAAATAGCGTAACGATAATAGCCCCGACGACGCTCGCGCCTGCGCAAAAGACGGTGAAATTTTCGTTAAATCCACTTTTTTCGGCGTTGATGAGTTTGTATAAGCCGACTGAGACCGTGTACTTATCTCGTTCGCTAATGATGGTGTTGACCAAGATAAAGTCGCACCACGGCGCGATAAAGCCCGTTAGTACCGTATAAACGATGATAGGTTTTGCGAGCGGTAAAATGACTTTCGCAAAGACGATCGGTTGGCTTGCGCCGTCTAAAATCGCCGCTTCTTCCATAGCTCTTGGAATGGTGTCGAAAAAGCCTTTGCAAATATAGTACGAAAGCGCCGCGCTACCTGAGTACACCAAAATCAATGCGAGCAGGGAGTTTGTCAAGCCCATTGCTTTTAAGATGAAATATACCGCTATCATACTCATAAAACCAGGGAACATTCCAAGGACTAAAAGCACGTTCATAACCGATTTTCTGAACTTAAATCTTAGCCTTGAAATTGCGTAGCTTACCATTAAAATAAAAGTGGTCGTGATTGCGCAAGAACTAAGCGAAACGATTAGCGTGTTTTTTAGCCATACCGAAAAATCGGTATCACGGAAAAGGCGGGTGAAATTCCCAAAGCCGAGTTCTAAATTTTCGGGGATTAGGGTGTTGATAATGCCTGTGGACGGGGTTACGCGGAATGCCGTATAGAGAAGGTAGACTATCGGCAGTACCCACAAAAGTCCAAGCAGAGAAAGTAGGCTATAAATGGCGATATCCCCTACCCGTGTACGAGTTCTTTGATTTATTTTCATTATTGAAACTCCTCTTCGTTTCTTGCCGACGCCGAGCGGTTATACGTGATAATACTCATTAGTGAACAGATTACGAAAATGACGATACCGATGACTGATGCGACGTTGTATTTGGGGTTGACGTCCGTCGTTAGGCGGTATAGCCACGTCACGAGAAGGTCGGTTGATTGCGCTTGCGTTCCGCCGCCGTAGTAGATATTATCGACTGGCCCGCCTTTGGTGAGCAGCCAAATGACGTTGAAGTTGTTGATATTGCCAACGAACTGCGTGATAAGATACGGGGTCGTAATCCGAAAGGTATACGGCAGGGTGATTTTGAAAAAGATTTTAATTGGCGATGCGCCGTCGATTCGCGCCGCTTCGTAATAGTCGGACGGAATGTTCATTAAGATCCCCGAACACATTAAGAGCGTGTACGGTACGCCGATCCAGACGTTGACTAGAATTATCATTAGTCTTGGCAGGATTGCGAAGTTGCGTTGGTCGGTGAGCCAAAGGATATTCGTGCCTAAAAGCTTGTTCAAAATTCCGTCCGAATCGAGAATTTTTTGCATTAAAAGGAGTGTAACGAATTGCGGTACGGCGATTGCAATTACGAATAGCGTTCGCCAGAGTTTTTTGAGTTTTATCCCCTTTTTGTTGATCATGAGCGCGATTAGCATACCGAGAAAATAGTTGCTAAACGTTGCGAAAAACGCCCAAACGAACGTCCAGATAAGCACGCGTAAAAACACGAGCGCGAACGACGAAGCGCCTCCTGAAAGCGAGAACAGAGCTTTGAAATTTTCAATGCCTACCCAGTCGAAAAGTTTGCCCGGGGGCATGTGTTGATAATCGTAATTCGTGAACGCGATAAGCGCCATGAAAATAAGGGGCATAACGGTAAACACGACGAGCCCTAAAAAAGGCGGAAGAAGTAATGGGATATGGAATTTTTCGTTTAGAAAAATCTCCACGTCTTTGCGAAAACTCGATACCTGCCCCCCTGCTTTTATAATTTCGTCGTTCTTTGCCGAGCCTAAAACGTTCATCGTCCAAAGCAACGAATACGAGGCTACGACGACGATGGTAACGACGCCGTATAAAAGGATTAGAAAACTGTTGTCGCCACGGACTTTTTCAAAGATTTGGAGCTGTTCGTTCCATACTTCGCCCGACGTAATTCTACCTAAATCCCCTGAGACTAAATGCCCTAAAAATCGTAAGCCTGAAGAAAGCATGTACGAGATGAATAGCGCGGTGAGTAGTAAATACATACCGCCTTTTATTAGCTGTTTTCGTAGGAGTTGGCCTAGCCCGGGTA
>JAZQZK010000138.1:0-11494 GCA_045634025.1 Candidatus Scatosoma sp. | reverse complement strand
CCTACAATTTCCCCCAGGGCAGAGTCACCGACCATAGAATCGGTTTGAGTCAATACAACCTTGAAGCCTTCATTATGGGGGATATCAATTCCACGCTCGAAGCCTTGACGATTGCCGATAGAGAAGCTATGCTTTCTTCGTCGGAAAATTAAGAAATATAGTTAAATAATATAAGCAAATCGCCCAACCGCGTACGTGGTTGGGCGATTTTTCAGGAATTCGTCTTCTAAAAGAAGACCAAAGGGGCGTAAGGGGTATTAGGTTACACGCTTTCGGGGCGAATACATTCTCCGCTTTCCGCGCTTTGGAAGATGATGAAAAATCCTATTTTATCGTTAAAAAGAGAAAGTGGTACGAAGGCGCAAACGTCCTTGATTTCGTCTGGCGGAGTTTCGTTGTTTTCCGCGGGCAAGGCGTAACAGATATATTTCGCCCGCCATTCTTCATAGACGACGCCTACCAAGTATTCGGGCGCGCCTTCTTCGCCTTTTAAGCGTACCCATTCGCTACAATGGAAAACGCCGTTTAGCGTTTCGTCCTTGGGGTATTTTTTGAAAAGCTCGTCTATTTCTTCCTTGACGGTGTGGTAGTAGCCGTCGGGGTTAGTTGCAAACGGGTGGAGTACGCTTTGAGTATCGACATCTTCTGCAAGGTCTTGCCCTTGCTCGTAAGATTGCGTTTTAGCTCCGCTTTCAGTTTGTGCATTTTCGCGATTTTCTGAATAGAGTCTGCGTTCATCTTCTTCTCCTAAATAATAGTTTTGCGTGGCGACCTTTTCGTCGTCGTATTTGCTTTGTTTGGTGGTCGAACTTGCCGTTTGCGTTTTTGTTTCGTTTTCGCTTTTTTGTTTCGTGGGTTCGGGAATTCCACGCTCATAATTATCGTGATTCGCGATTGCGGTTTGCTCGGAAAAATCCTTTGATCTCATACCTGCCCCCTTGGTTTTTCGTTCAGGGAAGGCGGTTTCAAGTATTTTTTTGAAGGAGTATTGCCTGTCGCCGTTCACGCCGAATGCGATGGG
This sequence comes from Candidatus Scatosoma sp., assembly GCA_045634025.1. Taxonomy (GTDB): domain Bacteria; phylum Bacillota; class Clostridia; order Christensenellales; family Borkfalkiaceae; genus Scatosoma. Next base: position 10,473 of record JAZQZK010000138.1, on the reverse strand, counting down.
CAGGATCTCGTTTTTGACAAAACAAATAACGGCGCAAAAACCCAAGCTTAAATCGAGTTTGGAGATGATATTAAAGAAGCTTTTTCCGCGAAGGGGCAGTAGCTCGGTATAGCCGAACGCGTCGGCAATTAGGCAATAATATTCTCCGTCGGATAACGGCGCGAAATTGATAATAGACGCTTCGATGGATAAATTTTTGGCGTATTGCTCGATTTTTACAATCCCTGAAAGCGTTTTTCCGTCACCTGAAAAGCCTTGTTTTATCTGTCGTAAAATGCAACTTTTTTTCATGTACGTCATAGTTGTCCTTATAAATAGCTTTGGGGGAATTGTCGATAGTTTTTCCGTCCGTTCAAGCCATTGATTTTAAGTCGTTTATAGTTACATTATACGCTCACGTGCGTGATGGATTTTAAGAAAAAAAGACGAAAAAGGGGATTTTTTGTTGAAAACGAGAAAAAATTAGTTTGGATTTTATATTTTTTCAAATATTTCTTGACGGCAAAGCAATTTTTGCGTATAATAGTAGTATGATAAATCAAAGCCGAAAAAACGTAATACTTTGGTGTGTTCGGATTTTGCTCACCCTTGCCTGTCTCGTGGTTATGGGTTGGATATTTTCCAACTCCTTAAAGACGGCGGAACAGTCTTCCGCGCAAAGCTCACAGGTCACAGAAGAAGTCAAGGACGCTATTGAGACTATCAACCCTGACGTGTCTTTTGGTGGCGCGAACGACGAAGAAGATTTTAAGATTTTACATAGCTATATCCGTGATTTTGGGCATTTTGCGGAGTTCGCATTACTTTGCGCTCTTGCTACGTGGTGCGTGCGTTCGTACACGAAAAAGAAATGGTTTTTGATTATTTCTATGCCCCTGTGTGTGGGCGTAGCGTTTTTCGACGAGTATTTGCAGACCTTTTCAGACGGCAGAGTCCAGCAACTTTCAGACGTTTTAACGGATAGTTTGGGCGCAGGCGTGGGGTTTGTTTTTGCTATTTGCAGTATGCTCGTTGTAGGGGCGTTGATAAGAAAACGCGGTAAGCGTCAACTTGAAGTAGAAAGGGTAGCGGAAGGGGAGTAATTTATGTCGGAACTTGAAATAGCCTTAATTAAATACGACAAAAAATCTTGGAGCAAGAGCGCGATTTTAGGCTTTATCATCGGGCTTGCGGTTATCGTGCCCGGGATTAGTGGGTCAACCGTCGCTATCATCTTTAAGCTTTACGATCAGTTCATCTACGCGATGGGGAATTTGCTCAAGGATTTCAAGCGTTGTTTTACATTCTTATTGCCTATAGGCTTGGGCGCGGCGCTTGGCGTAGTGGTCGGGTTCTTTGGCGTGAAGGGTTTGGTGGACGCCTTTCCGTTCGCGGTGGTGTGTTTGTTTTCAGGGCTTATGATCGGCGCGTTCCCTGCCGTCAAGGCAGAGCTTAAGGGCGTGAAGATGACGCCGCTAAGACTTGTATTGTTTGGCGTAGGGGTGCTTATCCCCGTCGCTATCGGCGTTACGTCGGCTTGGATATATTCAAGAACGCCTATGCCACTTTCCGATTACGCTTTACGCTACGGCGAAACGTATAATCAGTTCTCTGCCTTCAGTTATAGAATGTTTTTGGCGTTGCCCGTAGGGTATCTTTTGGGCATCACGCAAATCGTACCCGGCTTAAGCGCGAGCGCGCTCTTGATGTCGCTTGGTTGGTTTAACGACCTTATCCATAGCGTAAGCCTTACTTTTTGGCTAGAAAACCCGATTGTGTTTGGGTATTATTTTGCGCTTGGCGTTGGGTTCTTGTTAGGGCTTTTGACCTTTTCAAAAATACTTTCTACGCTTTTCCAAAAAGCGCGTCACGGCGCGTATTCGGTTATCGTCGGGTTGTCTTTAGGCTCGATTATATCCATGTTCTTTAACGGCGATATCCTGTCGGTTTACGCTTCTTGGCAAAACGGTGTGGACTGGTTGGAGCTTTCTCTTGGCGTAGTCTTGCTCGTTATAGGCGCGTTCATCTCGTACCTGCTAGTGCGCTATCAACAAAAAAAGGATAAGAAAGAATGAAATTGAACTTTGAAGAGCTCGGAAAAAGACTGCGGGCTCTTTTTGCTCGTCAGGGCTATACCTGTGATTGTTGTGGAGTCGAAATCTTCGATTATCCAAACAGTCGGGTTTGTAAGGATTGTGACGAGCTAACTAAAATTGAAACCCCACGCTGTAAAAAATGCGGAAGAAAAACGATAACGGAAGGGGTGTGCTTGACCTGTAAACGACAAACTCTGACCTTTGACGTTGGTATATCCCCGCTTTCCTATGAAGGCATGATGGCGTCCATGATAAACCGTTTCAAAAACGGCGAAAGATACCTTTCGGAGTTCTTTGCGGAGCGTATGGTGGAAGCGCTAGAAATAAGCGGACGTTTCTCGAAGGACTTGCTCGTCGTTTGCGTGCCTATGACTAAGGACAAACGGTTGGAGCGCGGTTATAACCAAGCGGAAGAACTCGCGCAAAGTATTTCTCAAAGGCTTGGGCTTGCGTTTGATAGCGAAGTTCTTGAAAAACGAAAAGAAACGTCCGAACAAAAACACCTTGCAAGAAAAGAACGCCAAGAGAACGTAAAAACGGCGTTTTTAGTACATAAGAGAACGGTAGTGCGGGATAGAGATATCTTACTTATCGACGATATTATGACGACGGGCGCAACGGGTAACGCTTGCGCAAGAGTGTTAAAAAACGCAGGCGCGAATAAAGTGATTTTCCTTACCGCCGTTTCTCTAAACGAACAAAAACGATAGTGTAAAAACTAAAATGAATAGGGCAGGTATGCGATGAACGAACTTTTCCCCCTTACTCATGCGAGAGTAAGGGGGTGTTTGTTTGCCAGCAATAGTTTACACGAACCGCCTTGTTTCAATATAGAATTTCCAACGCGATGCCGTCATTTTCTCAATCCTTGCATAGTCGGACGCCGTGTGTAAAATGTAATCGTCACCAAGATAGATTGCAACGTGGCCGACTCGTTCTATCCCCGTCTTATATTGACGGGACTCGTTGGTGAAATAGATGCAATCCCCACGAGAAAGCTCTTTTTTCGGTACGTATTTGCCTTGAACGACCTGCGTTCTCGTCGTTACGTCGAGTAAGACCTTCGCGCCTTCGTAGAAAGAGAATTGCACGAGCGACGAACAGTCGAACTTATTCATTGAAAACCCTTTCAAGAGATTGCCCTTGCCGTCGTGCAGTCGTACCGCGCCGTAAACGTAGGGGATACCGATTAAACTATAAGCTCCTTCAATCACCTTTTCCACCTTGTCGTTTTCGCTCTTTTTAATGGAGAACATCGTGGCGTATTCGCTATACAGGTATGCGGTTTTGTTCTTGTATTTGACCTTATACCAGTTCCCCGTCCGTTCAATCACCGCGTACATGGTACCCTTCTCCGCTTGTCCTAACACGGTATAACTCGTACCTGCCCCCGACCTAAGATTTACGTTGTCGCCTACGCAACGTATGTAGTTTTGCGTTTTAGGCGCTTGGGGTTTTGGCGCGGGAGCTTGCTCGGGCGCAGGGCTTTGCGTACTACCCTGCTCGGGCGGGGTTTGTTCAGGGACTTGTTCAGGCGTACCCTGTTCAGGCGCTTGTTCGGGCGTTTCTTCGGGTAAGGGCGAAGTCTGTTCCCCGTTTGGAAGGGACGGCTCAAGAGCGGAGTCCTCGTTACAAGCATAGATAGGAACTGTTAAAAAAATCGCCAAAAGCGCGCAGAGTAGTTTTCTTTTTTGTTTCATAATTCACCTCGTTACGGCTCGGTAAAGAGCCTGTTTAGTTTGCCTTAGTTTTCGGCAACGGGATTATTGTAACGGAAGAAGACCGAACTTGTAAAGGGTAAACCCGCAGGGGAAAACTACCGTTTTTGTTGGATTTTGGGTAAATTCCCTTAAAGCAGGGAAAAATAATCTCAAATCTCCTAATATGTGGCAGAATTACAAGATTTTTTAACTCTTCGTCGTTTGGCTTGACTTTGTGTTTCGCGCGTGCTATAATGTAGCGTAGAATCAAGAAAGGAGAAACAAGATGTCAAAGCTTGATTTGCTTAAAATTTTACAAAGCTACGGCGACGAAACCGAGCTTGCGGACTTCACGCCTGAGGAACTTTCCGAACTGTTAGAGCTTATGAAAAACTCGGACGAGCCGTTGCCGTTGACCCCCGAAGAATTCAAAAGACGGTATTTTGAGTTCTACGACGACGTGAAGGACCCCACTCTTAAAAAGCAGGACTGGTAAATCTTCAAAACCCAACGCCGTTTTCGTATAAAACGTTTCTAAAATGAGCATACTTGCCGTATGTCCTTAAATGCAAGGAGTCCTTTACATATCTTTACGGTATGCAAGGAGGTGTTTTTTGTGCAAAAGGTAGTGATATGCGGTGTGGATACGTCGGGCCTGCCCAAGCTTTCCGCGAAAGAAAACGAAGAACTCATTTTAAGAATTAAAGACGGCGACGCCGACGCGCGCGATAGGTTTATCGTGGGGAATATGCGACTCGTACTCTCCATGATAAAGCGTTTCAAAACCAAAAACTCCTGCGCGGACGACGTGTTTCAGGCAGGTTGCGTTGGGCTTATCAAGGCGCTTGACAACTTCGACGTGTCCGTTGGCGTAAAGTTCTCAACGTACGCCGTGCCTATGATAATCGGCGAGATAAAAAGATTTTTACGGGACGGAAATTCCTTACGAATACCGCGTAGTATCCGTGACGTTGCTTATCAAGTCCTGAAAGTAAGAGAAACAATTGAAGGTCGAGACGAAGAAGCGACGATAAGCAAAATAGCAGAAGAAATGCAAGTGGCGGAACGCGAAGTCGTGTACGCGCTCGACGCTATTTCCGATACTGTTTCTTTGTACGAGCCGGTATATAATAAGGCAGGCGACGCATTGCTTTTAATGGACCAACTCGCCGACGAGAAAAATACCGACGAGATTTGGACGGAACACGTCGCGCTCTCTGAAGCAATGGAAAAGCTCGGCGAACGCGAACGAAAAATCCTGTTTTTGCGGTACTACGAAGGCAAAACACAAACGGAAATTTCCGAGGAAGTGGGGATTTCCCAAGCCCAAGTTTCCCGCCTAGAAAAAAACGCAATCAAAAATATCAGACAAAATATTTCTTAAAATATAAAAAAGACTTGACGTATAAGTCAGGTCTTTTTCATATGTTATTGACGAATTTCGACTCTTTACGAGTATTAAAGTCCGTTTTCGATAGTGGATTTATTGTATAATGTTTTCACAGGGGGCGTCGATGGAGATTTATATAGAATACGCTTTTATAGAAAACTTCGCGCTCGACGCGCTTTTGTGTTATTTGGCGTTTAAACTACTACGCTTACCGATAAGGACGGGGTTTATTACGCTATCGGCGGTAATCGGCGCAAGTTTTGCAATTCTCTATCCGTTTTTGAGCCTTTTCCCCTTAACGCGGTGGCTTGCGGTTGCGTTCAAGCTAGGCTTTCCTTTTCTTGCCTGTTTTTTGGGTTTTGGTTGTAAAATTTATAAAAAGGATAGGGGCAGGTACGAGATGAGCGTGGTTTCGTACTACGCGTTGAGTTTCTTGTTCGCAGGGGGCGTGTACGGGTTTTGCAACGCTTTTCATATCAATTACGCGTTCGCGGACGGGGTGTTCGTGGGCGTTCCTATCGCTACCGTTAGCGCGGTGTGTGTTTTTTTGGGAGTTTTCACGGGAAAACTTATTAAAGCGGTGTATAAACGAAAGGCGATTGCAAGGTTTATTTATCCTTGCAAAATATCGGTTGGGGATAGGCAGGTACGAGCCAAAGGGTATTTAGATAGCGGGAATTTAGCGGAAAAGTCGGGGGTTCCCGTTTGTTTTTTGAGCGCGGAGTTGTTCTTAGATTTGTTTGGCGTAAGGGCGTTTGAAGAGAGCGAAGACGAGCTTTGCGTTTCGACCGTTTCGGGAGAAAAACGGATAAAATTATTTATTTTGGACGAACTTTTGATATATTCCGAGCGTGGAAAGAATATAGTAAATAAGCCGTACTGCGCAGTCAGTCCTGCTTTGCAGGGGAAGGAGTACAAGGTGCTTTTGGGGGCGTGGGCGGTGGACGGGCTGAAAGAATGAGAGAGGATAAAAAAATGGAGATTTTAAGGATTTTTGAGTTTGTACGAAAGATAAAACGCGTGTTTTTAGGCGTAGACGAAGGGGCGGTGGATTACGTTTGCGGGAACGGAGACGCGTTGCCTTTACCGCTTGGGGCGGAGGAAGAGAAACTTGCCGTAGAAGCGTTGGAACGCGGGGAGAACGTCGAGCGGATTAAGAAAAAACTTATCGAGCATAATCTTCGGTTAGTCGTTTACATAGCGAGAAAATTTGAGAATACGGGCGTGGACAACGACGATTTGGTTTCGATAGGAACGTTAGGGCTTATTAAGGCGATAAATTCTTTTAAGTCGGAGAAAAATATCAAGCTTGCAACGTACGCGTCGCGGTGTATTGAGAACGAGATTTTGATGTATTTACGCCGAGTTTCAAGGCTGAAAACGGAAGTGTCCTTCGACGAACCGCTCAACACAGATTTTGAAGGGAACGAACTGCTCCTTTCCGACGTTTTAGGCACGAGCGCTGATACCGTGTACGGGGACGTGGAGTCCAACGTGGAAAAGGAACTCCTAAAAGACGCGTTGAAAAAACTGTCCGAGCGTGAGCAAAAGATTATGTTTTTGCGCTTTGGTTTGAACGGCGGGGAAGAAATGACGCAAAAGGACGTAGCCGATCTTTTAGGGATTTCCCAAAGCTACATTTCCCGCTTAGAGAAGAAAATCATCGGCAGGCTTCGTAGAGAAATTTCCAAGCTTGTTTAGTTAGTAAAAAAGAGCTTGGACGAAGAAATCCAAGCTTTTTTCTATGATTTAGAGTGTAAGTTGTAGGGAAGAAATAATTAAAACTTTTTCATTGTAGGTTTTCTTTTTGGAAGATATTCTACTATGAAAGTTGTGAGATTTAATATTTTTCCCGTTTCTTTTAAGACAACGACGTCGTTGTCGGGCGTGTGTTCGGTTTTATCGCGATTATCGTAAAAATGATAAGCGATTTCAAATTCTCTACACGCATTGATTTTAGGATTTACCTTTAACGCTACTTCTTTTGCTCGTTCGTAAGTCATTTTGATTTATTCTTTTTTTCTTTGATATTTCTTTCAATCCTTTTCGCGCACATTCTCGGCATGACAGAATACGTTCTATACTCGGAGATGGTTTCCCCGACCTCTTCAAACATTGCTACCGTATCTTCTTCGACGACGTAGTTCACGGCGCGCTCCTTTTTAATACCGATACTGCCAGCAGCTTCAACTGCGTCCATATTAGCGGCTAAAAATAAAAACTCCCAACCGTACTTTTCTTCTTGTTTGCGAATCATATCCTTAATTTGTTTATTGTAATACTTACGGCTTGCGTTTTCCATACCGTCAGTAGTGATTACAAACAAAGTGCGTTCAGGTACGTCTTCCTTGCGAGCGTATTTGTGAACATTGCTAATATGCTTAATCGCGCCACCGATGGCGTCAAACAAAGCCGTGCAGCCGCCGACTGGGTAATCTTTTTCGGTCAAAGGCTCGATTTCTTCAAGATTTTTTCTATCGTGCAGAACTTCTGGACGGTTAGAAAATAACACGGTAGAAACGTAAACTTTTCCTTCAAGCGCTTTTTGCTTTTCTATCATAGCGTTAAATCCGCCGATAGTATCCTTCTCCATGCCCGCCATAGAACCACTTTTATCTAAGATAAAAACGAGTTCGGTAATGCCTGTGTTTGGCTGTTGTATGCCAACGCAATTTGTTGCAAATTCTTTTTCCATAATAAAATCTCCTTAAAAAAATGTAGTCACAAGTTTTAGCTTGCAACTACATTATAAAAGATTTTTATTTGTTTTTGGTCAATCGACGGTTTACCCGCAATTCTAAATTTGAAAACATAACTATACCCCCAAGCAAACTTGGTCAAACTTAAAGAGAGTTTCGTTAATGGTAAAAATATTATATTCTCCGTTAAGCAAGAAATACTCGATAATAATATCGAACTTGTTGCTTTTAGAAAGGGTAAAACCTACGGTTGAGAGAAGATTCTTTGTTTCTTCTAGCGTAAGCTCTAACGCGATAGCGAACGCTATAACCGTGTTTTTGCTCGGTTTATAGTTCTTTTCGTTCATTATTTTATACCACGTCTGCTTGCTAACGTTTGCTTTCTTATAACATTCAACGTCGGTAATGCCTTTTACGTCAATAAGTTTTAAGAGTGTTACGGCGAAATTATCATCTATTTTAGAAAGCATATCTTCAAGAGAGATTTTTCCGCGTGGGACTAACTCTTTGTCTTCTAAACAACAACAAACGTCTATTTTACGTTTTCTATAGGATATATGGCGTTGGCGATTAAAGACGTGAGAGTTGGTTTTTCTGCTTACGTAGTTATCGTCAATGTAATCGGCAACGTCGTTAAAAAGTTTATCGTCGCTTATCAGGTGGGATTCTTCGTCGGAAACGACGATATAAACGGTCATTTCGTTGTCAAATAAGAACTCGCTTATGGCTTTGACTGCAACAGATAAAGCTTTGTCTTCCGAAACTATAAGCGGAAAAGCGACTGACTCGCAACCATTTTCCTTCGCAAGAATAAGGGAATTTTTATAGTAAGATTCAAGCGATTCTTGTTCGATGAGCGTATTACTTGGCTTGCTTACGATTGTATCGCAACCTAATTTAGTTATATCCTGTTTGGTGATATGTAAAGGCATACAATAACTCCATAATCTTAAAATAATTGGTTAGTAAGTGTTCATTTTCAAAGCATAAGGAACATATATATCCCTTCCAACGCAATGAGATGCAAGGGGTAGAAGAAGTAGAAAAAGTATTTCAAATTCCATTTACCGCGTTTTCCGTTATAGAGCGCAACGGGAATGAGAGACAAGAACATGTATGCTTTAGGGAGTATATTCGGGGACAAGAAATACAGGAATAAAAGTCCGCAAATAAAACAGATAAACCTTGAAAAATCGGTGTCTATCTTGGAAAGGATTTGGTCTTGCTTTTCGCTCGTTGCAACGCCTTTGAAGTCGGAAAGCGAAATAAAGACGGGCAACATACAACCCGCAAACCCATAGTCCACTCTTTGAATTTTGCAAAGGAAAGCGGTCGCGCCAACCGCGCAAAGAAAGGGCAGGACGGCAAGTATTTTATCAGAGACGGAGTTTTCCGTTTTGAACAGTTCGCGTTTGAAATATTGAAGGGCGAAAATACAAAGCTCGGCGCAGAGCAGGGTGACTAAAATGCAGACGTAAACGTTATCGCCGTTAAGGTACGCGAATACGTCGTAAACGCATTGACAAACGCCTGCAAAGAACGCAAGAAGAAAGAAATGCTTTTTCTTGTTCCGCGTGTATTTACAACCTTCCGCAAGCAAGAACGCGAATAGGGGTAGGGCAAGTCGCCCGATTTTTCTATAAAGCATATTGCTTGGAAAAAATAGCAAGCCTACGTGGTCGATGACCATTGCTATACAGGCAAGAATTTTAAGGGTGTTTCCGCTTAAGAAACGAAGTTTAAGGTTAGTCATTTAAGCTATCTCCGTCGTCGTCCGAAGGGGGCAGGTGCGAGTTCTTGCCGCTAAGTACGCGTTTTGCTCCACGCAAGAATCTGAGCTTTGTTTTCTCTAATTCTTCCTTTCTTTGTTGGGCTTTTTCTTCCTTTTCGCGCTGTTTTTGTTCGGCTTTTGCTTCACGGTAATCAACGACCTGTTCGTCGAGCCAAACACGGTTTTTGCTCGGCGGTTTGTGGGGTTCAACTTCTTGACCTGATACGCGTTTGAAGAAGTTTTCAACCGTTTTCACAGGCTTTTTGAACTCGTCTATATCCGCATCGAAGGCTTCTTTGAACAGGTCGATACGGTTGCCGATAATCGTGCCTAAAATGTCGAAGATAAGGCGAAGTACCGAAGAAATTAACATAAACACCGTGGAAATTAAGGTGAATATGTTCACGTTTTCAATCGACAAATACAAGGTGTATAAAGCAATCACGAGCGGGAAAAGATTTACCGCTTGGCGAATTCTGTTATAAAGTTTTTTGACCTTTCTATCGAGTTGTTTGTCCTTGTGTTCGTGGTTGGACGCGTGTAAAAAGTAAATGAAATACGCGGTGGAAAGACTGAGTAAAACGGCGTTCACGTACCAAATCCCCGTCCCTGCAAACAAAGCGTAAACCAAATAAACAAGGTAAATCACCTGCGTAGCGATATTTGAAACGTAGGCGACTCTTTTAACGTCTTTGACCGTTTTTTCAAAAATCATTTTCGTATAATCAAACATAGAAAAATCTCCGATTTCGTTAGTTTCTTAAGTACCATTATACACCAAAAAAGAGAAAAGTCCAAGCTTTTTAATAAAAAACTTCCAAAAACCCGCTAAAATCTT
>JAZQZK010000137.1:0-5568 GCA_045634025.1 Candidatus Scatosoma sp. | reverse complement strand
CGAATACACGGAAAATTACCTGCCACTTTCCACTTTGAATACCCATTATCCTTTGAAAAAATTAGGCACGGCGGATAGATTCAACGATTCCGAAACCGATTATCTTCTTTTAACGAACGAGCTTAACGCAGATATCCGCGATATGGAAGGTTGCGCAATTATACAAACGGCGATAAAAGCAGATATCCCCGTTTGCTCTTTCAAGGCAATTTCCGACGTTGCAAAAAGCGGAAATACTACCCAACAATACTTACAAAACCGTTCAAAAGCCTTGGAAAACCTTAAAAACGAGCTTAAAACGATATTTAACGCTATATAATTATAAAATATAACTATGTCAAACATAGGTATTACGCTTGACATAGTACCTTAAGGAGAATACAATGGTTGATTTAGGTGACTGGAATACTCCGCTCGCTCCCTTATTTGAAGACGAAAAATACAAGAAAATCCGCGCATTTCTTATTGATGAATATAAAAATAAAGTAATTTACCCTGATATGCGGGATTTATATAACTGTTTCCGCTTCACTTCTTTTAAGGATTTGCGCGTGGTGCTTTTAGGGCAAGACCCCTACCACAACGTAGGACAAGCGCACGGGCTTTGCTTTTCGGTACAAGACGGAATCCCTTTTCCGCCTTCGCTCGTTAATATCTTCAAAGAATTGAAGAGCGATTTAGGGTTTGACATTCCAAAATCTGGAAACTTGACGAAATGGGCAAACGAAGGCGTATTGCTTATGAACACTTCGCTTACCGTTCGCGAACATCAAGCAAATTCGCATGCAAAATGCGGTTGGGCGTGGTTTACGGATAGCGTTATTAAAATTATTTCCGAGCAAAAGGAAAACGTGGTGTTTATTCTTTGGGGCGGTAATGCAAGAAGTAAAAAGCCGTTGATTGATACGAGCAAGCATTTCATCATTGAAAGCGCGCACCCTTCTCCACTTTCCGCTTACAACGGATTTTTCGGCAGTAAGCCCTTTTCTCGTACCAACGAGTATTTAGAATCCAAATCCCTTCCGCCTATTGACTGGAATTTGGTAAAATAATAAAATTTATCTTTAATGAAACCAAAAGTCACGCTTTGAGCGTGACTTTTCTCATTATTACATAAGTTTTTGTAAAATCAATTTAAGGGCGTACTTACAATGCTCGTAAGTTAATCCGCCTTGGAAGTAAGCCGTATAAGGCGGTTTTACGGGCGCGTCCGCGGAAAGCTCTATCGAAGCCCCTTCCACGAAACAACCTGCCGCCATAATAACCTTACTATCGTAGCCTGGCATATCCCACGGCTCAAGCGTTACGAACCCGTCAACAGGCGAAGCTTCTTGAACGGATTGAATAAACGCGCAAAGTTGCTCAGCCGTGTCAAACCTAATCGCGCGTGTAATATCCGACGGCGTTTTGTCGAGTTTAGGGAAGTTTTCGTAGCCTAATCTCTCCATACATTTACCGATTAAGAAACTGCCCTTAATCGCTTGATTTACCGTATGCGGAGCCATAAATAAGCCTTGATAGAAAAGCCTATAACCATACGCGTAAGAGCCGACTTCGTTGCCGATAGAAGGCGCGGTCAGTCTTCTGCCGATAAGGTCGATATACTTACTTCCGCCAACGATATATCCGCCCGTGGGCGCTAAACCACCGCCGGGGTTTTTAATAAGCGAGCCAACCACGACGTCCGCGCCGACTTCGGAAGGTTCTCTCTTTTCAACGAACTCGCCGTAACAGTTATCTACGAAAATACAACCTTCAAAGCCTTGAGAACGCACGAATTTGCAAACTTCGCCTATCTCTTCAACCGAGAACGCATCGCGAAGCTCATACCCGCGAGAGCGTTGAATATAAATCATTTTAAGCCTTGAACCAAGCCTTTGCATTTCCTTTGCGATTGCAGGGAAATCAAATTTTTCACGTTCGTTCAAGTCAACGCTATCAAAGCTTACGCCAAAATCTTTAAGCGAGCCGTTGCCTTCACCGAAGATAACGCCACGAATGGTATCGTAAGGCATTCCAGAAACGGCTAAAACTGCGTCGTTTGGACGTAAAACACCAAAGAGCGCAACGGATAAAGCGTGCGTACCGCTAAGCATTGCCGGGGAAACAATCCCTTCTTCCGCGCCGAATACTTCCGCGAAAACCTCGCCTAATAAGTATCTACCTTCGTCGCCGTAGCCGTAGCCCGTCGTCGGGTTAAAATGCCTAAGCGCAAGCGACTTATTCTTAAACGCCTTCAATACTTTTTCTTGGTTAAATTCACTAATTTCATCCGCGAGATTAAATTGCGCGGTCAACTGATCTTCACAATCTTTTATAAACGTTTTTATTTCCATGTTCGTTCCTTATATCTTTAATTCTCTAAAAGTGCAAGCACGGTCTCAACCGTGGCATTTTCAGGCGTGAACAAAAAATGATTTTGCGCGCGCTTGAAAAATGTAATTTGACGCTTTGCGTAATTTCTCGTGTTTTTCTTGATGAGTTCTTTGATTTCTTCTTCGGCTAACCCCAAGCGTAAACCTTCCGCAAACTCTTTATAGCCGATTGCTTGCATACATTGATTTTCTTCCAAAACACCTTGCTCAAAGAGTTCTAAAACTTCTTGCTTTAAGCCCTGCTCGAACATTATATCCACTCGTTTTTCTATACGAGCGTATAATTCTTCTCTTGGATAGTCAATGGACACGCAAACAAAATCAAATCTTGGAGTAGGCAAATCCTGTTGTTCGGACTTCTTCTTTCCCGTAATTTCGTATATCTCCAGCGCCCTAATCACGCGTTTCGTATCGTTTTTATGGAGTTTTTCCGCACTTTCTAAATCCACGCTTTTTAAGAGTTCATGAAGATAGTCCGCGCCCTTTTCTTCTAATATATTTTCGTAACGAAGTCGCACCTGTTCATTTGCGCCAACGTTCCCAAATTGACTTTTATAGAGCAAGGAATTGATATAAAACCCCGTTCCACCGCATATAATCGGCGTTTTCCCTTCGGCAAGCAGTCTTTCCAAGATAGGCAAAGCGAGTTTCTCATAATCACTAACGGAAAAATTATCAAGGGGCGACGCCACGTCGATTAAATGATGCTTAACGCCCTGCATTTCTTCGATTGACGGCTTTGCCGTGCCGATATTCAAACCACGATATACAAGCTGGGAATCGGCGGAAATAATCTCCGTATTCAGTTTCTTTGCGCACTCAACGGCAAGTGCGGTTTTTCCCGACGCCGTAGCGCCGCATACCACAAGCACTTTCGCCATTACACGATCCTCTTAAACATTTTCTCAAGCTCGGTTTTCGTCATCTTGGCAACCACGGGACGACCATGTGGACACTTTAACCCCATATCCCCGTCCATAAGCGCGAAGAGTTTGTCGATTTCATCCTTACTCAAATCCATACCACCCTTGACCGCAGCTTTACAAGCAGACGAAGCAAGCTTGTCTTTGAGTAAATCTTCAAGTTTAATCGAGCGATACCCGCTCACATCGCTTAAAATATCGTTAAAGAACACCGACAAATCAATGTATTGCAAATCCACAGGCACGGAATTTACCTTAAACGACGTAGAACCAAACTCTTCAATATCAAATCCTATTTCTTGCAAATACCCTAAATTATCGCGAATAAACGCGCTTTCAAAGGCGTTCAAATTAAGTTCGAACGGCACGAGCATAGGTTGACGAACGACCTTTCTCTCTTTCATTTGTTCCTTTAATCTATTGAAAATCAAACGCTCGTGCGCGGCGTGTTGGTCAATGATATAAACCGAATCACGAAGTTCGTACAAAAGATAGGTATTGAAAAGCTTACCAGCAAAACGACAATTATTGACGTCTATCCTGTTTTGCTTTGCAGTATTTTCTACTTCCGCCAAGTACTTTTTATTTTCCGCGAAATAATCAATCTCGGCGGGTTCTTCTTTCGGCTTTTTAGACGCATTTACCGCTAAAACGTTCTTTTCAAAATAGAGCTCCGGATAAGACTTTAAGAACTCTTCAACGTCGCTATCCTGCGCTTTAGGTTGTTTTTTATTTTTCAGCTCCGAAAGCTTGACCATTTCGCCTTGGTACGGCTCAAAAGTTCTTTGCGCTTTCACACTTTCTTCCTTTTCGGAAAACTCAAAAGGCAACTCCAACCCTTCGTTTTTCTTGAACTTGGGCGAGTTTTCTAAAATTTCTTTCTTCGCTTCTTCATACGACATAGTCAATGGAGTCTCAGGTTTTTCACTCGTGAAATCGCCAAATATATCTTCGTCAAAAAGCTTGGTTTCTTTCTTATCTTGCCGTTTACTTGCAAATCTCTCGTTAAATTTATCAATGGAATTAGAGAGCTTCTCTTTTGGCGTTTCAAAAGATTGAACAGGCGCAACGCTTTCCGTATCCGTAACAACGGTAGGCTCGTCTGTTTTCGGCAAGGAAACGGTATATTCCAAAGCCTTTGAATTCCCGTCCAAAACTGCGGAAATAACGTTGTAAATATTCCCGAAAATAATGTTATTATCCGCAAAACGTACGTCGGCTTTGTTGGGGTGTACGTTCACGTCCACAATCTCGCTTGGAACGGTTACGTAAAGCACGAAGAACGGGTATTGTCTTTTCATTAAATACGCGGAATACGCTTTCGTAATCGCCGTCGTGATAACGTTGTTCACGATATATCTTCCGTTCAAGAACAAGCTTTGATAGGTCTTATTAGGCTTTGAAAAGTTTTGATTACCGATAAAACCTTCAATCTTAATCCCGTGCCTTTCCGCCTTGATTTGATAACAATTCGAGAGAATAGACGCGCCGTAAACGTTGACGAGCGCTTCTTCTCTACCACCGCCGAAGGATTGTAAAATTTTCTTGCCGTTTGCGTAGTAGGTAAAGGATATCTCGGGACGATTGAGAATAAATCTCGAAACGAAATTCGTGATATCCGTTTCTTCGCCCTTGTCCGTCTTCAAGAACCCAAACCGAACGGGAGTATTGAAGAACAAATCTTCTACGCGTACTTCCGTACCTTTATCACCCGTAACTTCTAAAATATTCCCCATTTCACCGCCAACGGACGTCAAGGAATAACATTTCCCGTTTTCCGTGCGAGAAGTAATCGTCATTTTAGACACGGACGCAATAGACGCCACCGCTTCGCCTCTAAAGCCGAGCGTCATGATTTTCTCCAAATCACTTGCGCGTTCAATCTTACTCGTTGCGTGCGGAAGGAACGCCGAATGTAAATCTTCGTACGCAATCCCCGAGCCGTTATCAACGACCTTGATTAAATGCTTACCGCCGTCTTCGATATAAATTTGAATTTCAGTAGCCCCTGCGTCGATTGCGTTTTCAACGAGTTCTTTGACAACCGAATACGGTCTATCAACGACTTCGCCCGCCGCAATACGATTATATACGCTCGCAGGTAAAATATTGATTTTTGCCATCTTAATTCTCCGTTTCTAATTTCCCTTTTAAGTCGTTCAATAAGAGCAACGCTTGCATAGGCGATAACGTATTTACGTCCGTCGCCATTAAAATTTCTTCAACTTCTGAAACTTGCTTTTCTTCCGCAATCTCTTCTTCTATCTCGA
>JAZQZK010000136.1:0-3628 GCA_045634025.1 Candidatus Scatosoma sp. | reverse complement strand
ACCGAGCGCGATTGCTTCGGCAAGGTCTTCGTTGAGCCCAAGCGAACGGGTAATCGAACGCGCGATTTGAGAAACGTCCAACGTGTGCGTAAGGCGGGTGATATAATGGTCGCCTTCAGGCGCGAAAAAGACCTGCGTTTTGTTCTTTAAGCGCTTGAAGGAATTACTGTAAATAATCTTATCCCTATCGCGCTGGAACGCCGTTCTAAAGAAACAATCTTCTTGTGGACGCGCTCTTCCTTTCGTATTTTCGGAAAAGGTCGCGTACGGCGAAAAGATTGCTTTCTCTTTTTCGTACACGCTTTCTCTTGCCGTTTTTATCGTAAAGTCTTGCATTTTACCCCTCCTTTTTTTAGAGTGTTTATTCCCTGCCCTGAGAATCTTTGAAAAAAAATATATTTATTACATAAATATATACGACGCGAACGTCGCTATTCCCTTTTTTATTTTGAAAATTTTTTAACTTTTTTTAGAAAAGTTTTTTCATCCGTCATTGCTTATATGAATTTATCGGATTTTATTCATTAAAATACACACTCTTAAATCTTGTATTTTCTTAAGGAAAATTTTAGCGAATTTTTGAAAAGCCCCCATACAGGTACGAGTTTAAGAGAATTTTTCCTATATTTTTTCTCTGAAAAACAAGTATTTTTTGACGGATTTAGCTTTATACAAAACCGACTAAAACGGGCAAAAAATCTCTCACGGATAACCGTAAGAGATTTTTTATTTTAGTTAGTTTTCTTCTGCTACAACTACTTCAGGTTGTTCTTCTTGCTTTTGCGCGTAGTTGCCTACGTATTGAGGAGAAAGACCTTTGTAGCTCTTAACGCCAGTACCAGCAGGGATAAGCTTACCGATAATAACGTTTTCTTTCAAGCCGACAAGGTAATCGCGCTTGTTGCGGATAGCCGCTTCGGTGAGTACCTTGGACGTTTCTTGGAAGGATGCCGCAGAAAGGAAGCTGTCGGTAGCAAGCGAAGCTTTGGTGATACCAAGGAGCACACGCTTTGCAAGGGGCGGTTTCTTTCCGCTTTGCATTGCTTTCGCGCTTTCTTCTTGGAATACAGTCAAATCTACGAGCTCGCCAGGCAACAAGTTGGTATCGCCTGCGCTTTCCACTCTGACTTTCTTGAGCATTTGACGAACGATAATTTCAATGTGCTTATCGTTGATGTCAACGCCTTGAGAACGGTAAACGGATTGTACTTGTTCAAGGATATAGTCTTGAACGCCCTTAACACCTTTTACGCGCAAGATGTCTTGGGGATATACGCTACCTGCGTTAAGGAGCGTACCAGGTACGACCTTTTCGCCTTTCTTAACCTTAACTTCTGCATTGAAGGGAAGAACGTAATCTTCTTTCACTTCGCCAGTCATTTCATCTTTAATGATGATATGGTTAAGGTTATCGGAGTTGTCGATATCTACGATACCTTCGTGTTCGCAAATAGTTGCGCAACCCTTGGGTTTTCTAACTTCGAACAATTCTTCGACACGGGGCAAACCTTGCGTGATGTCGCCCGTTGCTGCGATACCGCCGGTGTGGAAGGTACGCATGGTGAGCTGAGTACCAGGTTCACCGATGGATTGCGCTGCAATCGTACCAACTGCTTCGCCGACTTGAACGGGCAACGTGGTTGCCATGTTCTTACCGTAACACTTCGCGCAAACGCCGTATTTGGAGCTACACGAGAAGATACTACGGATTGCAACTTCGGTGATACCCGCCGCGCAAATTTCGCTTGCTTCCGTTTCGTCGATAAAGCCGTTGCGAGCTACGATAATTTCGCCCGTTTCAGGATTTACAACGTCTTCTGCTGCGAAACGACCAACGAGTCTGTCTCTCAAGCTTTCGATTTCACGTCCGTCCGCGCCAACGATTGCTTTTACAACCATGCCTTGGGGCTTTCTGCCTGCGCAACAGTCGTCTTCACGGATAATGATTTCGTGGGAAACGTCAACGAGACGACGGGTCAAGTAACCAGAGTCAGCCGTCTTCAAAGCGGTATCGGTCAAACCTTTACGACCACCGTGCGACGAGATGAAGTATTCGAGAACGGAAAGACCGTTTCTGAAACACGATTTAACGGGAACTTCGATCTTCTTACCTTGAGGGTTAACCATTAGACCACGCATACCTGCGAGCTGTTTAATCTGGTCGATCGAACCACGCGCGCCGGAGTCTGCCATCATCCAAATAGGATTGAATTTGTCTTGTTCGCCTTGCTTTTTGAGCAAGCCTGCAACCTTATCGGTAGCCGAATCCCATTGCGCGATAACTGCTTGGTAACGTTCTTCTTCGTTGAGCAAACCACGAGCAAATTTCTTTGCGATCTTGGAAACTTCAGCTTCAGCGTTTTCAACGATTTCTTTCTTTTCGCCGGGGATCTTCATATCGAATACCGACGTTGTGAGCGCTGCGAGCGTGGAGTATTTATAACCTCTTTCCTTCATTGCGTCGAGAACGTAGGAAGCTTTAGGAGCTTTACCCGTTCTGAACGATGCTTCAACGATCTTGGAAAGGTGCTTTTTACCGATTGCTCTTGCGTTGCCGATGAATTCGCTATCAAGTTCAAGACGAAGGAAGGATTCGGGAGTATTTCTCTTAACGAAACCAAGGTCTTGAGGTAAGCCTTCGTTATAAATCAATCTACCAATCGTCGTCTTAACGATACCCGTAACTTCAAGCTTGCCCGTTTCTTCATTTCTGCGAACGACTGCGTTCTTGATGGTGCTTTCACCGGGCTTGTTTTCGGGGTTGCAGTAGTAAGGCAATTCCAAATCCTCGAACATGCCCTCGGGCAATTCAATGGTACGCTTAACGTACATTTCGTCTTGCTCGTGAGCAATCTTCGTTTGATATGCAAGAATTGCTTCGTTTTCGGAAGAGTACACGGGAGCTTCGTAAACCTCGCCGTCTTCGCAAGGTCTGCCCTGCTCGTCGTACTTCTTACCTTCTTCACGGCGCTTAATCGTAAGATAGTAAGCACCGATAATCATATCTTGGGTAGGCGACATGACGGACTTACCGTCTGCAAGCTTCAAGATATTGTTCGCGGAAAGCATTAAGAATCTTGCTTCTGCTTGCGCTTCTACGCTCAAAGGAAGGTGAACAGCCATTTGGTCACCGTCGAAGTCGGCGTTGAAAGGTCCGCAGACGAGAGGAGAAATCTTAATTGCTCTACCTTCAATCAATACGGGCTCGAAAGCTTGAATGGAAAGTCTGTGCAAGGTAGGAGCACGGTTCAAAAGCACGGGGTGGTCTTTGATAACGTCTTCGAGAACGTTCCAAACCATATCCTTTGCCTTTTCAACAGCGCGCTTTGCCGTCTTAATGTTGTGGCATTGACCGCTTTCTACAAGACGCTTCATAATGAAGGGTTTGAAGAGCTCGATTGCCATTTCTTTAGGCAAACCGCATTGATAAATCTTAAGTTCGGGACCAACGACGATAACCGAACGACCGGAATAGTCAACACGCTTACCAAGCAAGTTTTGACGGAAACGACCTTGCTTACCGCGAAGCATTGCGGACAAGGACTTCAAGTCACGGTTGGAGGGGCCGGAAAGCGCCTTACCTCTTCTACCGTTATCGATAAGGGCGTCTACTGCTTCCTGCAACATA
>JAZQZK010000135.1:0-15201 GCA_045634025.1 Candidatus Scatosoma sp. | reverse complement strand
AGTCTTCGAAAGACTTTTCAACGGAAGCAGCTTGCTTTTCGATTTGAGCGTTGACTTCTTCTTCGGTAGATTCGATCTTTTCTTCTTCGATAAGCTTGGAGATGATGAGTTGGCTCTTCACGTTCTTCGTAGCTTGTTCTTCGTAGTTCTTTCTGAAATCGCTCATGGTAACCTTCAAGAAATCAAGGTAGTCTTGAAGCTTCAAACCTTGGTACATAAGTTGATATTCGAACTTTTGAACGAGACCGTCGATTTCTCTTTCGATCATTGCTTGGGGAATTTCAACTTC
Organism: Candidatus Scatosoma sp.; assembly: GCA_045634025.1. Taxonomy (GTDB): domain Bacteria; phylum Bacillota; class Clostridia; order Christensenellales; family Borkfalkiaceae; genus Scatosoma. The sequence continues at coordinate 14,912 of JAZQZK010000135.1, read as the reverse complement.
GGTGTTTGCCGCGATTGCGTTCAAGATGCTGTTTTCAGTAGCGTCGTTTGCCTTTCTGTCAGCTTGAGCTTGCAATCTTTCAACGGTCTTTGCCTTGTACTCTTCAACAGTTTCGCTACCCGTAGCTTCCTTGATGAATTCATCGGTAACTTCGGGGAGTTCCTTGCCTTGAATAGCGTTGAGCTTAACCGCGAATACTGCGGGTTTGCCCTTCAAGTTTTCTGCTTGATAGTTTTCAGGGAAGGTAACGTTTACGTCCTTGCTTTCGCCAACGTTCATACCAACGACTTGGTCTTCAAAACCGGGGATGAATTGTCCCGAACCAAGCGTAAGGTCAAAGCCTTCAGCTTCGCCACCGTCGAACTTAACGCCGTCAACGGTACCAACGAAGTCGATGTTTGCGATGTCGCCCAATTGCGCTGCGCGGTCGGTAACTTCAACTTTACGAGCGTTGCGGTCGCGAAGTCTTTGGATTTCCGCTTCAACTTCTTCGTCCTTAACAGTATATTCAAATTTTTGGATTTTCATACCCTTATAAGAATTGATTTTTACTTCGGGTTTTACAGGCGCAACTGCAACGAGCGTGATTTCTTCTTCCGTGAAGTTTTCAATGGAAACGCTGGGTTCGCCAACTACGGTGAAATCCTTCGCTTTCTTGTCAAGCACGGTGCCATAGTTTTCAGAGAAAAGGATGTTGAGCGCGTCTTCGTAGAAAACTTCCTTACCGATACGAGCAAGGGGCGCTTTACCTTTACGGAATCCGGGCACGGAATATTTGTGCTTGTTTTGGTTGTACGCTTTCGTAATAGCGTTCTTCCATTCTTCACCATCAAATTTCATGGTGATTTTTACTGTGCTTTTTTCAGCTGCTTTGGTTGTGTACTTCATAGTATTCTCCTAAATCAAAATCTGATTTTTTTATAACTTTTTCTTTGAAAAAGGCAAAACTTTAATTTTTTTACCCTATCCGCTACATTTTAACATATTTTTTGAAGAAAATAAAGCGTTTTCGTTTACAATTTTTGAAATTTACTGTATAATTTAGAAAAAAGAATTATTTTACGTAAATCCGCCGAGTTGCAAGGGCGGTCAAAACCTAAAAGGAGTAAGTATGCCACAGGACGCTTTCCATATCCGAAGACTTTCCAAAGAACTGAATACCGTTCTTCAAGGCGGAAAAGTCAACCGTGTTTCGCAGGTCGATAAAGACGAGCTTACCCTTATTATATACACAGGAAAACGCGCCGTTAAACTCATTTTAAGCACAAATGCGTCAAATGCGAGAGTTTGTTTATCGGAAACGGAAAAAGAGCCTGCTCCGATTGCGCCGAATTTTTGTATGTTACTTCGTAAACACATCGTCGGCGCGGAGATTTTATCTATAAAACAGGTCGAGTTTGAAAGAATTATCGAGATAGAACTGCATTGCACGGGCGACTTTTCGCATTGTAACCGCACCCTCGTTTGCGAGCTTATGGGCAAATATTCCAACGTTGTTTTAGTGGAAAACGGCGTCATTTTAGGGGCGCTAAAAACGAGTTCGTTGGACGATAATTTGCGCCGAATTTTGTTTTCGGGCGCGAAGTACGAATACCCCGCTCCACAGGACAAAATTTCCGTTTTCGACGGGGCAGGTATGCGAGTATTGATTGACGGGTACGTCGTTTCGCACGGTGAAATCACCGATTTGGACGACTTTGCGCGCTTCCTTTTCGAGAACGTTTCGGGCTTTGCGTATCCCACTTTACGAGAGCTTGTTAGAAAGCTTGGCGTAAAGGATATTGCGTCCCGTTTGGCTTGGGCTTGCGAAGATCTTGAAAATTCCCCTTGCGTCGTTTATGAAGGCGGTAAGCCTACCGACTTTTTCGCCTTTGAAACGGAGCGTGGTGAGAAAAGGGAGAGTTTGTATCAAGCGGAAGACGAGTTCTATTCCTATCGCGAAAACAAGAAAGGTTTTGACGATAAAAAAAGAAAGCTCGAAGCGAGCCTTCGTGGGATAAAGAAGAAACAAGCCAAGCGTATTCAAGACGTTTTAGAACGCTTAAAGGAATCGGAAAACGCCGAGCTTAACAAGATCAAGGGCGAGCTTTTGACGGCGAACTTATACCGCCTTGAAAAAGGCATGAAGGAATGTGTGCTTGAGAACTGGTACGAGCCTGACTGCCCGAAAATTAAAATCGCGCTCGACGAACTACTCTCCCCGCAAAAAAACGCGCAAAAATATTTCAAGACGTACAATAAACAAAAACGCGCGAAGGAAATTTTAACGCCCATGCTGAAAACCGAGCAAGCGGAAAGCGAATATTTGCAAAGCGTGTCTTCGTCAATCGAGCTTGCCGAAACGATAGAAGACTTCAAGGAAATAGAAGAAGAACTTATAGCAATCGGGGTTTTGCGCGCGCCCAAAGAACGCGCAGGCGGTAAGAAAAAGCAAACGGAAACGCCGTTTAGGGAATACGAATATCAAGGCTTTAGGATTTACGCAGGGCGAAACAACGTGCAAAACGATAGGCTTTTGCGTATGGCAAGCCCCAGCGATATGTGGCTGCATACCCAAAAATACCATTCTTCCCACGTCATCATCGTCCGTGACGGAAGGGAAATCCCCGATGAAGTGCTTGGTTTTGCAAGCGAGATTTGCGCCTACTATTCAGACGGCAGATCGGGTGATAAAATCCCCGTGGACTATTGCGAAAGACGGTTTGTTAAAAAGCCGTCAAAGAGCAAGGCAGGGTTCGTGGTTTATACCGATTATAAGACGATACTCGTAACGCCAAATCCGCATAAAAACAAGTAAACGAGCCTACCAGGTACGCGTTGAACGAAAAATTCCGCGAAAAAAGATAAGGTGGATTGCCCTTAAATTTTATACGGTAAAAGAATAAAAACAACCGCGTGTTCAAGGAAAGAACACGCGGTTTTCTATATGGTTTTATTCGATTTATTCGTCGTCGTAGCCGTGGAGTTTATCCATTTCCTTTAAGATGGGAAGTAAGGAAACGAAAACACCACCGATCATATTGCCGAGCAAGGATACCGCAAAATACCCTATCATTGTAAAGCTAAAATGCGAAGACAAGAAGGTGTAGAAAAGGTTTGCGAGCGAGTTGTCAAAACCGCAGAACACGAACACGAACACGGGGAAGATAACGCCAACGGTGGACGAGAGATGCTTTTTAGCGGCGTACTTGGATAAGAACACCGAAAGCCCGATTAAGATACCGCAAAGTACGCCCGAACAAAGCGAGTGGAGTGCCCAACCGTCGTCGCAAAGTTTGTTGTCCATCACGATCGTTGCGATATCGTTCACTTCAACGTGAGAAAAATGCACGAGAGTGGCGGAAATTGCAACGCCTATCACGTTAAAAATAAAGGTAATAGGCAACACCCAGAAATTCTTCTTGCGCATCGTGATAATGCTTGTGGATAACCCCGTGACGAGATATAAGCCGAAAATGGTAACGACGAACATCGCGAGCGAGAAGATGATCGCCCCTACTAATTGCCCCATCGCGCCTTCAAACGAAGACATGGAAATAAGTAGTCCTACGCCACCGACGCCGACCATAAATCCACCAAAGGTTGCCGCCAAGCAAAAGATCAAAAATTCTTTTTTGTTCATTTCTTCTAAATTTGTCATACACATATTTTATCATAATTTGTCTAAAAATGCAAGCTTTTTTATATATTCTATGCGCGAAGGCTTTTGATTATAGCAAAAAAGAGCCACAAAAGGCTCTTTTCTATAAAAATTTTAAGTTTTGTTGGTTAAATTATAAGCAACCCTTCTCTTTCAAGGCTTTAAGTACGTCTGAAAAAACTTCGTCGGGGTTTTGTCTTCCGCTCACGGTGACGATTCTTTCTTGCGTTTTCGCAAGTTCTCTATACCCTTCGTAGACTTTGTTGTGGAACGCCATACCTGCTTGCTCCAAACGGTCGTTTTCGTCCGCGCCATGTTTGCGAAGGAAGGCTTCTTCGGGGGAAAGGTCGATAAAAATCGTTAAATCGGGGGAGTAGTTTTCAATCGCGTAAGCGTTGATTTTGCCGATAAAGTCCACGCCCAAACCACGCGCGAAGGCTTGGTAGGCAAAGGATGAGTCAACGTATCTATCGCAAACGACGAGTTCGCCTTTGTCAAGCGCAGGTTGAACGCGGTCGTGCAAGTGCTGAACGCGAGAAGCAGCGTATAAAAGCGCTTCGCATTCGTCCGTCATTTCAGAGTTCTTGCCGTTCAATAAAATTTCACGGATCGCTTCGGAAATCTTACCGCCACCCGGTTCACGAGTGAAAATATGCGGAATATTATTCTTTGACAAATAGTCGCTTAACATTTTAAGCTGGGTGCTTTTTCCGCATCCGTCGCAACCTTCAAACGTGATAAATTTACCTTTTCTTTCCATAATTATACCTTAAATACGTTGATTTTATTTTCTTGTAACCCGAACGTGTTGTCCGCGTTTTTTAACAACTCGATTTGCTCTTTTTTAACCCTTTCGCCTGCTAAAATAAGCGGAGTACAGGGCGGGAAAAGTCCGCAAGTGGCACCGCAAATTCTCCCTTCGCTCAATTCAAGTTCAATAAACTCCGTGTCCTTTCCACAAGGCGAAAACTCTAAAATGGTGGGGGCAGGTACGAGTTCAACAGGCTCAAACGGGAAAATCTCAAACGCCTTTTTCAAGAGTTTTGTAAGCTTTATAAACGTGCTTTTTCTCGTTGCGGGCGAGAGATAGAACATGATTACGTTCCCGTCGCAAAACTCTGCGAAAACGCCTTTTTCTTCTAAATATTTCTCCACGCGAAAGGCGTTCTTGCCGAACACCACGCAAAGCTTCGTATAGTCTTCGTGGAGTTGTACCCTTTCTTGGTTTTGGCTTGCAAACTCACGGACAAGCCCTTCAAGAATTTCGTTTTTAGGGTACTTGACCGCGTACTCAACAGACGCCATAATCGGGTACGACGGACTCGTCGTGCGGAAAATATCCACCGCCTTTTTAAGCTCGTTTTCAAATAATTCCGTTCTCGTAGAAACCACCGCGCCTTGCGTTAAGGCAGGTAGGCTTTTATGTACGCCGTCCACCCAAAGATCGGCAAAACTACTTGCGTGTAAGTTTTTTTCCAAGCGTAGATGTCCACCGTGCGCGCCGTCCACTAAAAGCGGTTTGCCCTGCTCGTCGCAAAGGGTACGAAGCGAAGGATAATCGGCGGTTTTTCCGTAATAGTTCGGGGAAACGATAAGCAACGCCCCTGCGCTATCGAGCGCCGTTTTGATAACGGAAAGGTCGGGGAATTCTTCTATGCCAAGCTCGTTTTTTCGTATAGCGAAGACTACGGGGGAAATCCCAAGCACGCTACAAGCGTTATACACGCTTTTATGCGAAGAAAGGGGGATTGCCACGCGGTTTATCCCTTTTTGTTTTAATGCATGTAGCATGCAAAAGATACCAGAAGTGCTACCGTCGGTAAGGATAAAACTTCGTTTTGCGTTAAGGAGTTTTGCGATATCTTCTTCCGCTTGCTTGATGCAACCCTTGGGGTTGGATAAGTTATCCGAATAGGAAAGCTCGGTGGTGTCCCACTTTGCTATCTTATGACCGGGGGTATGGAAGGATAGATGCTTTGCCCTGTTCGAGCGTGAAAGCATACCGTAAATATGGCAGGATTTTAAGACTTTTTTATTTCGTAAAAACTTATTCATCTCGTACCTGCCCCCTTCATTTTGTCTATTTTAAGCTTTATTTAATTCCGAACAATGCGTTTTAACGAGTTTGTTGACGAACGCAAGATTTTCAAACTCAAAGCTTTCGCGAGAGCCGTCCTTGATAAAGACGACGTTCATATTAAGCGCGGTTGTTTTGGTTTGATTGCTTTCTTCGTCGGTGACGCGGTAGTACGCGTCCTTTTTCAAGTCCTCCATTTTCTCGTTCGGGCATACGTTGATAGAGTACGCGCCTGTAATCTCAAAAATAGAATCATTATTTCTTTTATATAACGTCTTTTCCGTAAGGGCGATATACCCTGCGTCAAGATAGGAATAAAAATCAATGAGCGACGCGCGATAGCCTTTGATGCGCGCAATCTCGCCCTGAACACCAAGCGAAATGGACTCCTCATTCTTATAGCGTTTGTCTTTACTGTTTGCGACGTAAGAACGGAAATCGGTTTCGATTTTTCCTTCGTTAAGTTCGCCGTTTTTATAGTCGCCGTTGAAGTAACCGTTCAAATAATTCTCCATACGCCTTAAGTACCCGTCTTCCCCGTCCAAGCGATGAAGGTAGTTGGTGTAGCGGTAGAGAAAATCTTCAAGGTGAGTTGTTTTGAAAACTTCGCCGTTCGGCTCTTTTTGGTACTCAACCGAAGTGTTGCCTTCAACGTCTGGCGCGAAAACGACGTCAATTTCGTTGGTTGTGAGTCGGCCTTCCGTGATTTGATAGAGATACGCCTCATCACCAACGGTCAAATCCCCAACGACGATTTCAAGGACTTCGTGAGAAAAGACGTTTTGAAGGCTAGAAGAATAACTATTGAACCGCGCGGTCACGCTTGAACCCATATAATTATAAATCCCGAACTGTTGCGAAGGCATAATCCGAGTTGCAGACGTGGTAAAAATAAGTTCCCAGCCTAAAATCACGCCAAGAACGGTGGCGACGATTTTTAACCAGTCATAAGAGAGCATGTGGCTCAATCTTTGTTTTGTGATTTTAGCGTCCATAAAACTCCTTTAGCGAAGTTGACTCAAAAGCCAGCTCCATACTCTACTATTGTACCTTAAAACGCCGATTTTTGCAAGCGGTTGCTTATAGTTCTTGTCTAAAACTTTAGAATTTCCCCAAAAATTCATTTGGATTTCAAAATCATAAGAAAAAACACCGATTTGCTCGGTGTTTTTTACGTTTAATTTATGGAATAAATTATTTTTTAGGTTTCATCGTCGGGAACAAGATAACGTCACGGATGGTGGAGCTGTCCGTAAGCAACATTACGAGACGATCCAAACCAAGACCAAGTCCGCCTGTGGGGGGTAAACCGTATTCAAGCGCGTTGATGAAATCTTCGTCGATTTGCGCGTTCAAGTTACCCTTTGCGCGTTTTGCGTCAACCTGTTTTTGCATACGTTGTTTTTGGTCGATAGGGTCGTTAAGTTCGGAGAACGCGTTGCCGTATTCGTGACCGCAAATGAAGTATTCAAAGCGTTCGGTGAACGCGGGATCGCTAGGCTTACGCTTTGCAAGGGGAGAGTTTTCCACGGGATAATCGTAGATAATCGTGGGTTGAATGAGATTGTCTTCTACGAATGCGTCGAAGAACTCGATAAGCACGTGGCCTTTCGTCGATTCTTCGCCGTGTTCAAGCTCGATACCCTTCGCTTTCGCAACTGCTCTTGCGTCTTCGTCGGTTGCCCAGTCGTTAAAGTCCACACCTGCGTACTTCTTAACCGCTTCCGCCATCGTCATTCTCGACCATTCGCCCATGTGGATAACCGTGCCTTGGTAGGTGATATCAAGCGTTCCGCAAACGTTGAGCGTTACTTGTTTATAAAGGTCTTCAATCAAGTCCATCATGCCGATGTAATCGGTGTAGGCTTGGTACATTTCAATAGAAGTGAACTCGGGGTTGTGGTAAGCGTCCATACCTTCGTTACGGAAAATTCTACCAACTTCGTAAACTCTATCAAGACCGCCAACGATCAAACGCTTTAAGAAAAGCTCCGTTTCGATACGCATGAACATATCAATATCAAGCGCGTTGTGGTGGGTTTTGAAGGGACGAGCGTCCGCGCCGATTTCCAAAGGCAAAAGGGTGGGCGTGTCTACTTCCAAATACCCTAAATTATCAAGGTAAGCGCGGATTTCTTTCAAAATCTTGGAACGGGTACGGAAGGTAGCCTTCACGTCGTCGTTCATGATAAGGTCAAGATGGCGCAAACGGTATTTCATGTCTTGGTTTTGAAGTCCGTTGTACTTTTCAGGCAAAGGCAAAAGCGCTTTGGAGAGCATGGTAAGCTCGGTAACGTGTACGGAAACTTCGCCCGTTTGGGTCTTGAAAACAAAGCCCTTGAAACCTACGATATCGCCGATGTCAAAGTCCTTTTTATAGGACATGTAGTTCTCTTCGCCGATGTCTTGACGGGTGACGTAGATTTGGATATTCCCGCTCTTGTCCGAGACGTGCGAGAAGGACGCCTTACCCATGATACGGCGGGACATCATTCTGCCCGCAAGGCAAACGGTCTTACCTTCGAATTCTTCGAAGTTGTCTTTGATATTTTTAGAATCGTTGTCAACGGGGTACTTGACTTGCTCGTAAGGGTTCTTGCCTTCAGAAACGAGCTTTGCGAGTTTTTCGCGACGGATTCTTGCCTGCTCAATGAGTTGTTCTTCTTCCTGCGCGGGATTCGTGATATTTTCTTGCATAGTAAAATTCCTTATACAACCTTATGAATTTTGTGGGGCGATTACGCGATTTTGTCGATACGCAATTTATAAACGGCGTCGGGGGAGCTAACGGATACAACGTCGCCGACTTGGTGCTTCAAAAGCGCTTTACCGACGGGGGATTCGTTGGAAATTTTATTTTCCATTGCGTTGGATTCCGTCGTGCCCGTGATTTCGTAAACTTCCGTTTCTTCTAAATCGAAATCGTAAACGGTTACCTTTGAACCGATGTGCACGGAAGACGTATCGTCGGTTTCTTCGATGATTTTTGCGTTCTTGATTTTGTAATCAAGTTCTGCAATTTCACCTTCGTTGGACGCTTGTTCGTTACGAGCTGCATCGTATTCCGCGTTTTCGGACAAGTCGCCGTGGCTTCTTGCTTCGGAAATGCGTTCTACAATCTCCACTCTCTTGACCGTTTGTAAGTATTTCAAACGCTCAACTGCCTCATCGTACCCTTTTTTCGTCATAAAAAATTGATCTGCCATATAAACTCCTTTGCGTGCAAAAGATAGGATTTTTTCTTAAAATCAACGCCAAAAAACCTGCAGGGCGCAAACGAAAAAAGCCTTCTTTTTAGAACGCCAAAATACAACCGTGACTTATTTCTCTCCGAAAAAGCCACGGCAAATTTTTCACTTACTTTATTCATTATACTGTAAAAAACAATCTTTGTCAATAAAAAACGCCCCGTTTCTAACGAAAAAACAGGACTTTACACCCTTTTTCAAGGTTTTTTCGACGGTTTTTGCGATTTTTTTCTAAAATTCTCTATTTTTCGACAAAGCCTGACAAGTACCGTCAAAACTCGTCAAGACTTGACAAGGTAGGACAAGTACCGACAAAACCTGACAAGTATCGTCTTCGTTCGACAAAACCCTAGTCCTTAGTGGAGATTTTCAAGGAAGAGCTGGTCGTAGGAAAAGCTTTCGACGAAATCCTTTTTCGTGAACTTGACGTGGTTGAACTTCGCGAAGTTAAAGATATGCGTTTTCAACAACACGGGCGTGGGGATATCGAGCGTTTGTGAAATCTCCGAAAGGTAGTCAAAGAACCTTGAATAGGTGAGTTTTTCGTCCTTTTCGTAAACGAAATCCCGTTTAATTTTTCCGTCGCTAATAAGTTTGACCCAAATTTTCATAGTACTCCCATTATACACAAACGCTTTGGAAAAGTAAACCGTTTATAGCGGGGTTTGCTTGATTTTTTGTAAAATTATCATAACCGCTCGGCTTTTGAAATACATTAAACTGACGGAGCGAATAGGAAAAAATCCAAAATCCTTATCGAAGACAAAACCGATAAAACAAGACTTTTTTCGACAAGCAAACTGAAATTTCGCCCCATGTTTTTTAATAGAATAGACAAGGTAGGTAAATGCTTTGAGATTTATTTGCTTCAAAATAAAGAACTTCCTTTTAACGCTGACCGCGTCCACGCTTTTCCTTTCGTTACTTGCTTACTGCGTTTTTGCGGGTTATTCTGTGGCGCAGGCGAGTGCGCAAAGGTCGTTGCCGATCTATTGCGTTCAGCGTGAAGACAAGAAAATCTCTATCTCTTTCGATTGCGCTTGGGGTACGGAATACACGCAAACGATTTTAGACGAGCTTGACCGCCACGATATAAAATGTACCTTTTTCGCGGTGGAGTTTTGGGTGGAAAAGAACCCAGAATACGCTAAAAAAATCGTTGAAAGGGGGCATGAACTCGGCACGCATAGCCGTACCCACTCGTACATGAGCAGGCTTTCGGAAGAAGAGATAAAAGACGAGCTTACGTCGTCCATGTCCGCGATTGAGAGAATAACGGGGCATCGCACCAACCTATTCCGCGCGCCGTACGGCGATTACGATAACTTGCTCATCGACACGGCTAAAGGTATGGGGCTTTACACCATTCAATGGGACGTAGATTCTTTGGACTGGAAAAACCTGTCCGCAACGGAAATCGCCCTTCGTATCACGAACGGCGTGAAGTCGGGTTCGATAATTCTTTGCCATAACAACGGTTTGCATACGGCGGAGGCGTTGCCGATGATATTCTCCACGCTCCAAAACCGTGGCTATAAATTCGTACCGATCGGCGAGCTTATCTATAAAGAAAACTACGTAATCGACGGGACCGGGAAGCAACGCCAAAGCTCGTAAACGCATACCTGCCCCCTACCTACGATTAAAAATAAAAACACTAACAAAGAAAAAACAAACAATGGAGGTTATTATGAACTACGTTACAGAAAAAAACAACAAGGTTTACGTGATGGGGGAAATTGTCAGCGACGCGAGTTTTTCCCACGAAATTTACGGCGAAGGTTTTTACGAGTTCTTCGTAAAAATCAATCGGCTTTCAGGTCAAGCGGATATTTTGCCTATCACTATTTCCGAACGGCTTATTCAAGACGGTATGTTAGAAAACGGCAAGACCATTTGCGCAGTAGGACAGTTTAGGAGTTATAACAAACTTGAAAACGGGAAGTCAAGGCTCATGCTCACGGTCTTCGTGCGTGAACTTTTAGAAGAAATCCCCGACAAAAATCCAAATAATATTCTCTTAAGCGGATACATTTGCAAACCGCCTATCTACCGCACCACCCCCTTTAACCGCGAGATAGCGGACGTGCTCGTTGCGGTCAACCGCGCGTATAATAAGTCGGACTATATCCCCTGTATCGCTTGGGGCAGGAACGCAAGGTTCGTGAAAAATCTCGGCGTGGGGGACAGGGTCGCCATTTCCGGCAGAATACAAAGCCGTGAATACCAAAAACGGTATTCCGACGACGACGTGAGAACGATGACGGCGTACGAAGTGTCCGTTTCCAAACTCGCGACTTTTGAAGAAGGCGAAGAGTTCGATATCGAAACGGAGTTTGATTTATACACCTTGAAATCGGATAACGGCTACGACACCGTTGGGTAATTTTTTTGAAAAGTAGTTCTAACCTTTTCGCTTTCCGCATATAGTATGATAGAAAACGGATTTTAGTGAAAGGAGAACAATTATGAACGAAGAGATTGAATACGCTGAAATGCTTGAAATTCCCGTATCGACGGTGAACGTTATCCGCAAAAGCAAAAAACGCGCCGAGTCGCAAGACGCCGAAAAGGCTTCAACCACGCCCTACGCCGTTTATTCTTCGAGTTTTTTCGACGGAGAATCGTCGGAAGAAAGCGAAAATGACGATAGCAGGTACGAGAACAACGAAGATTCTACGTTTGAAACTCAAGAATGTTTTAATAAAAAACACTCCATTAGCGAGCGTATTTTGAAGGCGGAGTTTGCCGTTTCCTGCGCTCTTTGTTTGGGGATATTCTTGACCAACGTTTGGGTGAAGGATAGCGCGATCAACACTTTTTTCCGTTCGCTCACCCCGAAAACGCAAACCACCGATTCTCGCAAATACACCGATTTTAGATTGTCGAGTATTTTAGGCGAAGGCTCGGATGCCGAAATGACGCTTTCCCCTACGGGCATTTTAACCTTCGTTGACGAAGGCTGCGTATATCCCACCACGGACGGCACGGTTTCTTCCGTCGTCAAGGGCGATGACGGGAAGTACACCGTACAAATTGCGCACACCGATAGCTTTTCGGGGGTAATCGTTGGGCTTGACTACGTGTACTACGAAGTCGGGCAGACGGTCAAACACAACGTCCCTATCGGGTACTCTAAGGGCGAGAGTGAAGTGCAAGTTACCATGTACTCAGACGGCAATCTCTTGAACTGTTTTGCCGTGAGTGAAGACAATACTCTTTCTTGGGTTACGGAAGTCAAGTGACGGAGCTTTTTATACAATCAATGACGTGGATAAAGTCGCGCTTGCGCGACTTTTTGCCTACACGGGTACTCTTGAACGCAAAAAATGCAAATCAAGGGGGCAGGTACGAGCCGAGTGAGAAAATGAGCATTTCCATACACCCTATGTTTTTCTTGATGGGGGTATTTTATTGCTTTATCGGTCAACTCCCCTTCTTCCTAATGAGCGTAATCGTTGCGATAGAACACGAACTCGCCCACGCCATTTCCGCATCAAGGCTAGGGTATCGCCTAAATAAGATAGTACTTATGCCTTACGGCGCGGTAATAGACGGGGATTTGAAGGAAATTTCCTTAAAAGACGAGCTTTCCGTCGCGCTTGCAGGTCCGCTTTGCAATCTAATAACGGCAGGGGCGTTCGCCGCGCTTTGGTGGTTTTACCCCACCGCTTACGCATACACGGATACGGCGTGCTTTTTGTCTTTGTCGATTGCGCTCGTTAATCTCGTACCTGCCTATCCCCTAGACGGTGGAAGAGTTCTAAAATGCCTTCTAACCGCGTGGATTTTAGGCTCGGATAAGAGTAAGAAATTAAGCGAAACGAAGACCGCTGAAAAGAAAGCGGAAGGCATTTGCAGGGCGGTGGCGTTTTTGACGGCGGTATTGCTTGGGGTTGCGTTTTTCGTGTTATATCTTCGCGGAACGAGAAACTACACCCTATTTATCTTTGCGCTATTTTTAGGCGCGGGGAGTTTTCCGACCAAGCAAGACGCGGTGTATTCCAAGGTAAATTTTTCCAACCTTTCCGCGCTCGAACACGGTTTAGAAATTCGTCGCGTGGCGGTATCGTCAAGCACGCCTGTGAAATCGGTTTTGCGGTATTTGTGCAGGGGTAAGTACCTGATTTTAGAAGTCTATGATAAGAAGGAGCGGTACAAAGGCGAAATTCGCCAGTCTGAGTTGGCGGAGTTTTTCGCTGGCGCGTCGTTGTACGCAAAAATCGGCGAAATACTTGAAAAAACATAAAAAAACGACGAAAAACGACAAGAAATTTCTTGCAAAATCGTGAAAGAATATGCTATACTTAAAAGACGCGTGCTCTTGGCGATTAAAGTAAACGGATACGATACATGAAAAAGGAATGGTTTTTTGATTGCTACTGCGGACGGCAGATGGTAGCGTTATTAGAAGACGGTAAACTTGCCGAGTTTTCGTCAGAAAAAGAAAACGACGGGGAGATTGTCGGAAATATCTATAAAGGCAGGGTAATGAATATCTTGGCGGGTATGAACGTAGCGTTCGTTGCCTGTGGTTTGGATAGAAATTGTTATCTTCCGCTCGATGAGTCCTACGCCGATTATTCTAAATACGACAGTACCATGTCCGAGACGAACACACCGTTACTCGACCTTAAAGTCGGGGACGAGATACTCGTCCAAGTCACCAAACCGCCCCGTGGCAACAAGGGCGCAAAGGTAACGACCAACCTTTCCATCGTGGGTAAAAACCTCATCTATTTGCCTAACACCGAGTTCGTTGGGATTTCAAGAAAGATCACGGACGAAAAAATCCGCGAACGCGTACTTTTAGAGGTCAACAAACTCCGCAAGGGAAAAGACGGCGAAGGCGTTATCATTCGCACCCAAGCCCCTTTGGCAGGGCATCGCAAACTCAAGAGCGAGTGGCGGTTCTTGCAAAAGCTCTGGCTTGACCTTTTAGACCGCGCGAAAACCGCGCCCGTTGGACAGGTTTTACATAAAGATCTCGACCTGCCTTTGCGTGTTGTCCGTGATAGCTTGGGTGACGAGCTTATCGCTATTCACGTCGCTGATATGGCGCTTTACGAACGGCTTTTGAAGCTTATCCGTTTCTTAAAAGACATTCCCGAACGCAAACTCGTTTTATACAAAGGCGAGCGTTCTATGTATAGAGAATACGGCATTTCCGAGATTATTTACGACTCCGTCCGCCCGAACGTCCCCTTGGACAACGGTGGATATATCGTAATCGACCAAACGGAAGCGATGACCGTCGTGGACGTGAACACGGGTAGCTGTGTGGGCGAAAACGACCGCGAACAAACGGTATTTGAAGTCAACGTCGAAGCGGCGAAAGAGATTGCTCGCCAAGTCCGACTCCGTAATATCGGCGGACTCGTCGTCGTCGATTTTATTGATATGCTCGACGAATCGCACAAGGAAAAAGTGACGGAAATTTTACGAGAAAGTCTTGACTTGGATAAAGCGAAGTGCAACGTCTTGCCTATGAGCGAATTTTGCTTAACGCAATTCACAAGAAAACGCGTTGGCAACAACTCGGCGTCTTACCTTATCAAAACCTGTCAACATTGTAAGGGCAACGGCTACGTCCATAACGATTTCTTCGTTATCTCAAGAATCCGCGCGGATATTTTGGATTTATTCGCGAACGGTTTCAACTCAGCAATCGTGGAATTGAACGACGGCATTATGCGTAAAATCTTATCCGAAGGCATCTTTACGAGCGAAGTTAAGGGTAGGTGGAAAGACAAGCGCGTGTATTTAATCCCGCACCGCACCTACAAGGAAGAATGTTTCTCCGTCCGTGGCGACAATTCTGAAATTCTTACCCTTCCTGACAATGCAAAAATCCTTTATTAAGAGTAGAAAACTAGCGAAACAAACGACTTATCCCCCGAACCGCAAGAAAGCAGTTCGGGGGAGTTTTTCTTAAAAGCCCCTATAC
>JAZQZK010000134.1:0-7728 GCA_045634025.1 Candidatus Scatosoma sp. | reverse complement strand
TTCAGGGTATGTATCACTCACGGGATACCATCTCGTAGCTCTCGTATAAATTTGATTGGTTTCGTTGTCGTAATAGAACGACAAACCTTCTTGCGACATGTTATAACTTCTATAAGCAATACTAGGTTCGTATGCAAGCGTGTAACGTTGCGTGCCAATTTGCAACGTACCTTTTGAAGTTCTGTAAAGGCTGTGCGCTTTTTGACCAACTGCGTTTCCGTAAACGGTCCAATAATAACCGGACATCCACGCCATCTGAATGGTTACGACGTTCGTAGGATCGTAAGCGTCGGTAAGCTTAATAAAATATACCGATGCGTCTTCCGTTAAATCGTATTGAGCCTTAGAAGCAGCCTCTTTAATGTTTCTAACACCTTTATCAGGGAAGACTTCCAATAAAGCATTCTCATATCCTAATTCTTGCAAATTAATTGCCTTATTATAAGTGAAGGTAGCGCCTTCTCTCATTTTAAGGTGTATACTTCCCTTGTCAGGGAAGGGGTATACGGTCGAGTCGGACGCGGAAATAGACGCATCACCCTGCAACTCGAGTGTTTTCTTCGTTACGTAGAATTCCTTTTTTGCAGAAACCTGTTTTCCGTCTTTGATGGCATACCAAGTAACGGTGTATTTACCAGTTTCCGTCAAAGTAACTTTTTCGGTGTTGTACGCATTACCACTAGGCGCAACTACTACGAAAGTACTTGCTCTAGTCCCCTCGATATCACCCATAGGAACGGTGAACACAGAGTTGTAATCGCGATCTTCTAACCATGTGGAATTCGTGTCTAAGACAATTTCTGCAGCGTCTACCGTTTCAGGCGCGTTCTTCAACGTATTTGAAACACCAAACCCAAGCGAAGCAACGAACGTCAGAGAACATGCAGCAATTGCTATTGTTTTCAACAGTTTTTTGTTCATCGTATGTGATTTCCTCCTTTTTTTATTAACCTTTTAAACCACCCATTGTGAGGTTGCCCATCAATTTGTCTTTCAAGATTATGAAAGCAAGCAAGATAGGCGTAGCCAAAGCCATAGCAGCGGCAACACGAATAACCATCGAGCCGTTACCAATAGCGTTGTTCGTGGTTAAGAACCAAACGGCGTAAGCAATCGTAGGATGCGAAGGCATATACAAGTAAGCCGTTTGATAGTCGTTCCAGCCGTGAATGAATTGAATCAACAATACCGTCGAAATCATCTTCATTGAAAGCGGAATAATAATCGTTATTAAAATATTGAAATACGAAGCGCCGTCAATCTCCGCAGCTTCGGAGAAAGAATCGGGCATCGATTCATAGAACGCCGAGAATACGAAGAAGTACATACCGCCGAAGGTCGCCTTTTGTAAAAGGTAGCCCCAGAAAGTATCGTAAATACCCAAACCTCTAAGCATAGAGAGCATGGAAGGTTGAGAACCTACGATAGGCGTCGTCATTGCGAATAACGCAGCGCCGGTCATAATAGTACCAACGGGGTTCTTGAACTTCGTAACAGCGTACGCGGTTACTGCAGGCACGAACGCGTGCAAGAAGGAACCGACAACAGTGTAGACGAAAGTGTTGACCATAACCATGGGGAAACCACCTTTCGCTACGTGTCTTACGACCTTACCATCAGGACCGAAGAATTCCGTTTTACAGCCTTCTTCTACGAAGTGGTAGTCGTCGACAATTCTTTTGAAGTTCGCAAGTTCGAACACTTCTTTTCTACTATTAAATCTTACGGTTGGATCAAGAGTAGGAAGTCCAAGCCAGTTTTGGTTGAAAGTAAATTCATTACGATGCTTGAACGACGTTAATAAGCCCCAACCAAGCGTGAAAATCATAGAAATTACGTAAACGCTCAGCAAAATTAAAAGGGAATAGATGAATATTTTATTTACAATAGACGTTTCTTGCTTTTTGTTAGCCATAATCATCCCCTCCTTTAATTTACACTAGGCCCGTATTTACGGAGCACTTTTCTAACGCCAATAACGAGTGGCATCATTACCGCAGTCATGCAAAGACCCATCGCCGAAAGAACGGAGAAGGAAGGCACGGACGCCGCATCCGGAACTAATTCAGACTTCGCTGAATTTATGTACAGATAATAACCGAACGTCGAAAGGTCGCTCGGCGCGTTTGCGCCATACATGGTATGTAAGTGCATTTGATCGGTAAAAATACCAGCCAAGTTGACCGTTAAGAATGAAACGAAGGTCGGCCAAATAAGCGGAAGCGTAATATAGATAAATTCTTGTACAGTGTTTGCGCCGTCGAGGTGAGCAGATTCTACGATCGATTCGTCGATACCACTCATTGAACCGGTGAACATAAGTACGTTTACACCGAATCCAACCCAAACGCTGAAGAATAACAAACCGCCAAGTCTAGTGCTCGGTTTATCCAAAATACCCAACGTTTCTATGCTAAACCATTCTTTTGCTACGTACGTGTAAACGTCGTTTGCAATATACTTGAACAACAAACAGAATACAACGCCGGACATGATTTTAGGAATGAATAATACAACCCTAAACAAGCCTGCAAGCGGATATTTCTTATAAATATAGTAAGAGAATAAGAGCGCAAGCGTGAAACCTATAATCGTCGTCCAGAAGAAGAGATGAAGCGAATTTTCAAACATGAACATACGCTCCGAAACCAACTTTATTGCCGTTTTGAAGTTTTCAAATCCTGCAAATTCGATAATATAACCCGAGCCCGCCTTATTGAAGGAATACGCTTTAAACGACAGGAGGAACGAGTTGATATTTACGTAGATGTAACAAATAGAAAATTGTACGATGGGTAATATTGCAAGGAAAGCAAAGAAGATCATTCTCTTTGTTTTTCTTTTGCCGAGAAAACTTGCCAATCCCCCTTTTCCTTTTGTTGTAACGTCCATTTTATAACTCCTTAGATATTGAGTGCAATTTTTTATCGTTTAACGCGGCTTTGCCACGTTACTTAATTAATTTTTGTTGTTTTTTAACAACTTTTCAGACTTTCTCTTTAAGCCACTTTTTCCCTTGTTCGCAAACGTTCAAGTACGCGAACAAGGGAATCAGCTTAATTCTTATCTGCTTATGTTTGAAAAGGCTAACGATCTTTTATTAAAAATCAACCGTTTTTTGTAGCCTTTTTAAGTATCGTTACGCTACCGTAACACCTGCGTTTTGCAATACGGTTGCCCACTTAAGTTCGTTTTGACCAGACTTTTCAAGGCATTGGTAAGCGTTCGTGGGAGTACCCTTTTGCGCAAGTTCATAGTACGCTTCGAGAACGCAGTTGTATTCACCAGAAACAGCGTCGCCAGTCATGCTGATCTTGAAGCCTTCAGCAGATGCGCCGAAGGTTACAATACCGGATTGATAACGAGCGATGGGGTTGTTAGCGTATTGGTTAACCATGGGATATTGATCTCTGTTGCCACGCATTGCCATGATTGCTTTTTGATAAGGGTCAAGGTTAGCGGTTACGGAGTTGTCAATCGTGTAGCTATACAATGCTTTTGCAACACCGGTGCACTTCGTGAAGTTTTGAAGTTCAGCTTCGGAGCAAAGGAATCTGAAGAATTGCTTACAAACTTCCATGATTGCAGCGCTGTTTTCGCCTTCAGCTTCAATAGCCTTCTTGTTAAGAAGCATGGTAGAGGCTGTAGTGTTAACGATAGCTTCTTTTCTTGCATTAGCTTCGCCCGTTACAACTTCGTTACCCCAAGAGGTAGGCATATGCCAATGTCTAATATCTTTCCAGTCTTTACCCGTCAATTCTTGGTAGTCACCGAAGCAGCTGTAACCCTTACATTCGTTGTACCAGTAGGAACCTTCAACGTGGGAAGCGATTTCTTCGAATTGAGGATCCAAGCCGTTAAGCATGAATGCTTCCATTGCGTTTTGGTGATTGTAACCAGACGTTTGATACTTGTTGTAAACCCAACCTTGCTTGTATGCAAGTTCTACGAATGCGTACGCATAGTATTTACCAGCTTGCATGGTCGTCTTCCAACCGTTCGAGTAGTCAGCAGCAACCGTAACTTTTTCGGTCGAAGGAGCGTAGATACCAGAACCAGCCCAAAGTTCAGTGCCAGTAACGCCAGTAACGTAATCAAACTCACCAGTTTGGCCGATAACCGAATATCTTTGATCGTAACCAGCAAGAGACGTCCAAAGAGCGTCGATGAAGTGGTTGAAATAGTCGATGTGAGCGCCGATACCAGAAACGCTGAATGCGGGAACGCCGTCGTCCTTAATACGAGCGCATTGAGCAACGAGTTCGTTAAGAGTCGTAGGCATACCGTCGTCGTCCGTACCTCTAACACCGTCGTTACCAACCGTCATCTTAGCGGGATCTTTCGTGAAGTAATACGTTTGACCAGGAAGTAAGGTCGTGGTGAAAGCAGTACCTTCGTTCGTTGCAAGGAACCAACCGTATTTCTTGAAGAGTTCGTAGTCATAAGAAGCGCCACTGATGATTTCGTAGTGAGGCAACATATGATATTGACCTTCGTTGCTCTTCATTGCGTATTCGTAGCCTGCGATCTTATCTGCGATAGATTGCGTTTCACCGTATTCGCTCAAAGGCGTGGTTACGATGTCGGTAAGGTCTACGGTGTTACCGTTCATGATTTCAGTGAAGCAGTCACTGTATTTGTTTTGTAAGAAATACATATGCGACGTTTGCGCGTGAAGGCCCTTAACCGAAGTCTTCGTGTCGTTTCTTACCAAATCCATGTACAAGCCTTTCTTACCGGGCGTAACTTCTACGCCGTCGTAAGCGACCTTGAAACGATCGAATGCTTGTTTCAACCATTCGCCACGTACACCACCACCGAAGTTTTCAACTTTGATGACGGTTTCGCTTCTTTCATCATCACCGCCACCGCCGCCGCCACATGCGGTTGCGCCGAGCAATGCCGTCAAGGACAACACCGCTGCCATAGTTCTTGCAAAAATCTTGTTTGCTTTTCCCATTATAATACCTCTTATATTATTTTTTGTAGTAGTTTTTCGGCCTCTCCAAGCCGGTCGCACTATACGACACTATAATTATAAATGTAAGAGCAACTAATGTCAATCGCTTTTAATACGCTTGTGGATTTTTTCACTAAAATACGGAAAATACAGTAATATATATACACTAATTTTTATGATATTTTGCTAAGGCTTTTGGTTGTTTTTTACAAAAAAAGGGTGGCTTTATTAGCGATTTAGGATATTTTTGACGATTTTTTCGGCTTTTTTCGCGTTAAATTCAATAATTTACTTGACAAGTGTATAGAAAAAGTATATAATCATAGCCGATATAGTAATTAGACGCTTAAAGGAGTGTTAAATATGAGCGAAAGACAAGAAGCAAAAATGGATATTTCAAAAATTGACAAGAACTTTAACCAAGCTTCTATCACGGAAACGGATATCGTTTGGCGTAAGGCGACCGACCCTGCCTTTGATTTGCGCGGCGTGTTCTACGACGAAGAAGCAGGTTGTTATTATCGTATTCCGAGAGAAGTTGCAGACCAAGTTAGCCCCGGCGTTAAAGTGCTTGCGCGTTGTACGGTTGGCGGACGTATTCGTTTTAGAACGAACTCCCCTTATATCACCGCTCGCGTGAAGTCTTTGAAACTCAATATGAGCTGGAACTATTCCTTGTTCGCGCGTTGTGGGCTTTGCGTGTACGTAAACGGAGTTTACGACGGACTCTTCCGCGCGGACTTCAAACAATGGGAAAACGCTGAAAACGATATTATGTACTACGACGGGATTTATCGCACGAGAGAAACGGGTACGTACGACGTGGAAATCTATATGCCGAATTACAGCGAGACCATTTACGACGTTGAAATCGGGCTTAAAGAAGGTTGTGAACTTTTGCCCGCTAAACCCTATACTTACGACAGACCCGTGGTTATCTACGGTACGTCTATCACGCAAGGCGCGTGCGTGTCGAGAGCGGGTAACGATTACACTTCCGTCGTTTCGCGTTTGTGCGATACCGACTTTATTAACCTTGGGTTCTCTGGTAACGGCAGAGGCGAACCGATTATGGCGGACTATCTCGCTAGCTTAGACCCGTCCGTGTACGTGCTCGACTTTGACGGAAACGTGCGTACGCTTGAGGATTTGATTGAAGTACATATGCCTATGTACCGTAAAATCCGCGCAAAGCACCCTACCACCCCTATCATTATGATTACCGTGCAAGCAATGAAGAACGGCGCGCATATGTCTATGACTGAAGCGAAGAAAGCCGTCGTATATCAAACCTATTTGACGGCGAAAGCGGAAGGCGACGAGAACGTTTATTTCATCGACGGTACGACCATGTACGGAACGGAAGACGTTGACGCTTGTTTCTCCGATTTGTTACACCCCAACGATATGGGTTACTACCGCATCGCAAAATCCCTTCAACCTATCTTGATGGACGCGTTGAAGAAAGCGTATAATAAATAAAGCCAACAAAAAGTAAAAGGTTGTGAGTTTTTTACGCTCGCAACCTTTTTTATTATTCGTTGTTTTTGTTCAAGGCTTAAAATTCCAAACAGAAACCGTCGTGGGTGATTTTGAATCCGTACTTTTCTCTCGCCGTTTGTTCAAGCTCGTCGTGTGTCATTTTACAGCCGTGCGCAAAGTGCGTGTAGTACAACTTCGTGTTTTCGTCGATTACGCCCTTCGCGAAGAATCTATCTGCAATCTCTCTGCCTTGACGCATTGACATGTGGCCGTAGTACGGCGTATCAATATCCCCTTTCGTGCAGTCCAAGCTTAAAAGGTCGATATACTTACCGTTGTTTGCAAGCCATTCTTCGACTTCGGTAGTGAACGTACCCGTGTCGTTGCCGTAGAACATACTCTTGCCGTCCTTTTCGATTAAGAAAATGTAGGCTTGTTCGCCTTTTGCGTGGTTAGCAGGGAAGGGCGTAACGGTGAAGTCGTCGATTTGGATAGGCTCGTAATAGTTCATAGGAATAAAATTCCAGTACTTTTCAATAAGTTCTTTTTCAAGACCGCGAGCTTCGACTACGCGCCAAATTTTTTCAACGACGCCTGCGCTCGTATAGAAATTGATTTGAGGGTATTTGCAGGTTTCCGCGCTTTGCCAGTGGTTACGCGAAGAGAAAACCTCGAGGGTGAGATGGTCGGGGTGGGAATGCGTAAGAAGGATGTTTTTAATATCCCAAAGCGTTCTGCCAGCTTTAATGAAATGGTCGTACGTATCCGAGCCGAAATCTACGAGCAACGTATCATCGATAAGCGCTTGCGCTCTCGTGCGGATATTCTTTCCGCCAAGCTTTAAGGATTTTTGGCAAACCTCACAGTTGCAAAACATACCGGGCATGCGTTCTTCCGCCGCCGTTCCCATATATAAAATCTTCATAATTTTTTCTCCTTTTTTATTGATTTTCTTGTGTGTTTTCCGCAATCAATTTCACCAAAAGATCAGGCGCGTTGATTGTCATTCCGTCCGTACCTGCCTCGTAGGCAACCATCATTCTGTCTTCCCTTGAACCGATACCCCAAGCGCGAACGTTGAAGCCTAAACGGTGAAGCATTTCGACGTTTTCTTTATTTATCGCATCCACTCTCGGACAAATCTCTTCCACGTCGAACGTAAGCAAAGATTTTATCACTTTATCGCTAATCTCTTTCGTTAAGTACCCTACGCGAATCTTGGGCGCAAATTCTTTTATTTTTACGAGTCTTGAAAGCTCAAACGCCGTTACCGTCGCGCGTTTTAC